>ASMP01000001.1 GCA_000405225.1 Nanoarchaeota archaeon SCGC AAA011-D5
ATAACTCTTAAAATCAAAAAGGGAAAATGGTTCAAAGCAACTACGAAAGAATAATTGAAAAAATTTCAAAGGCCTCTGGTTTGGAGAGAGGTGAGATTGAAAGAAGGGTTGAAGCAAAAAGGGAGAAACTTTCAGGACTCATCAGCAAAGATGGAGCTGCACAGGTGATTGCTTCTGAGCTTGGAATATCCTTTGAAAATGAAAAGTTGAAAATTGATGAGTTGCTTCCAGGAATGCGGAAGGTAAATACAATAGGAAAAGTGATAAACATTTTTCCTATAATAACTTTCAAGACAAAAAAAGGAGAGGAAAGCAAGGTCGTGAACCTCTGGATTGCCGATGAAACCGCAAACATCAAAGTTGTATTATGGGATACAAATCTTATAGAACTAATAGAACGCGGAAAAATTGCAGAAGGCACAGTTGTTCAAATCTCAAATGCGAGCATGAGAGACAATGAGCTTCATCTGGGAAGCTTTTCCGAGATAAAGCCAAGCGAAGAGTCTTTGGGAGAGGTAAAAACAGAAAAAGTCGTCAGAAAGAAAAATATAGGTGATTTTAAAATTGGCGATAATGTCAGTTCCAGAGCATTTATTCTCCAGGTTTTTGAGCCGCGCTTTTTTCATGTCTGTCCGGAGTGCAACAAGAAAGTTGTGCAAGAAGGGGAGGGTTTTTCCTGCACACAGCATGGAAAGGTAATTCCCCAGAAAAGAGCTGTTTCATCTCTTGTCTTAGATGATGGAACAAACTCTATTAGAGCTGTTTTATTCCATGAATCTTTGCTCAAGCTCGGATTTTCCCAAATGGAAGATGCAGGAAAATTTGCAGAAGAAAAAGAAAATTTCCTTGGTAGGGAAATGATATTTACGGGCAATGTAAGAAACAACACCTATTTCAACACTCCTGAATTTATAATAGAAGACTTAAGAGAAGCCAACCCAGATGAAATCATAAGCGAGCTAGAAAAACAATAATATTTTTAAAGTCTTTATCTATTATTATAAAATGGGTCGCGGTACGGGATTAGTCTTACTGTTGTTGGGTGCATTATTATTTTATTTCGGTGCTCCTATAGGAAATGTTACCACTATTCCTTTGGGTGATTATCAGGTAATAGGGGGGGGTTATAATTCCCATAGTTTTAGTACTAATTGGTTTATACATGCTATTTAGAAAACACAGAGGATATTTATAATTACAGTCATGTTATACATCTTAAAAAAATATAAATTTAATTCTTCTGCAAGATATATCTGGAAGCCGAATCTTAGGAAAATAGAGAAATATTTTTAAAGGAGTTCTCTCTGATTATGAGATGGGAAAAGTTTTTGGGTTTGTTCTTTTGATTATTGGTTTACTTTTGTTATATACACAATTTGGCCCCGGGGGACAGGAGTTGCCTGGAAGATTAGGGTTACCTGAGGGACTAGGATTACCTGAAAACTTAAATACGAGCAGTACAAATTATATAGCTATTATTGGAGGTATTTTTTCTGTAGTCGGTTTATTCATGTTAATATTTTCCAGACCAAAACAACCACGCTACTAATTGCCTTGCTATTCTCTGCTTACTTACTGTTATTTTTTAAATATACATCTGAAGTCAAATAATCTTTATAAACATCTTCCATATTGAAGATTTATGGCTGCAAAATCCGATGCAAAGGAGATAAAGGAAGCTGTTTCTGATGAAAACGAGCAAGAGAAAAAAGAGCCCAAACTGACTGACCTGCCTGGAGTTGGCCCTGCTGTTGCTGCAAAGCTGGAAAGTGCAGGAATTTATGACTTAATGTCAATTGCAGTAATTACTCCTTCTGATTTGGCTGAAGTCGCAGGAGTAAGTCCGGCTGTTGCAAGGAAAGTAATTCAGGCAGCGAGAAAAATGCTCGACCTTGGGTTTGTCGATGGAACAGAGTATGCAAAGAAGAGGGAGAGCATACATTACATTACTACAGGAAGCAAAAACTTTGATGCGCTTTTGGGCGGAAGAGGAGTTGAAAGTAGGTCGATAACAGAGGCTTTCGGAGCATATGGTTCTGGAAAAACCCAAGTTGGTTTGACATTGGCTGTGAATGTCCAGCTGCCTATAGAACAGGGAGGGGCTAACGGAAAATGTGTGTTCATAGACACAGAAGGAACCTTCAGACCTTCTAGAATAAAACAAATAGCTGAAAAATTAGGAGCAAGTCCAGAGAAGGTTCTGAAAAACATTTTTGTGGCCCGTGCCTTCAATTCAGACCACCAGATTCTTCTTCTGGATAAAATCTCAGAGATGATAAAAGAAGGAGAGCCTATAAAATTAATGATTATTGATTCCCTGACAGCCCATTTCAGGGCAGAATTCACAGGACGCGGTCAGTTGGCAGACAGGCAGCAAAAATTAAATCGTTATATACATCAGCTGATGAAGCTCGCAGAAACATATAATCTTGCGGTTTATGTCACAAACCAGGTAATGGCAAATCCCGCACAGATGTTTGGAGACCCAACGACAGCCATAGGAGGGCATATCGTGGGACACGCCTCAACTTACAGGCTTTATCTAAGAAGGGGAAAAGGGGGAAGCAGGGTCGCAAAACTCATAGACAGCCCAAATTTGCCCGATAATGAAACAATTTTCTTTGTTTCTGAAGCAGGGGTTGTTGATGGAAAAGAAGAGGAATGAGAATTAGATATCTTGCGAAAGATAAATCTTAAGTCGAAAGATTCTGGCCGTGTTCATATTCTTCAGGCTTCACACGACTTTCTATCATCCTATATATGTTTACTGCACAATTGATCAATAGAGGAGATACTGCAAGCACGTAATCTACAGTAGTATTTGTTCCTCCCATATTTGGCTTTGAATTTGTTGCCATGAGAATTGCACCACCAAGCAGACTAGAAAATGCCGCAGATATCACTAAATCATCAATGCTAGGAAAGAGTTTTTTATTACTTTTACTTTCTACTTTATCTATGGCATAAGGAGTCGCAAAAAAAAGTTGAACCAGTGTTTTACAACTTTCATAACTAATCTTGGCAATATCTTTTCTGTTATCAAATATAATTTTTCCTAAACTTTCTTTTTTCATAATTATAGATTATAATATGTTCCTTTTAAATCTTTATATTTAGTGTAACTTTTAAGTAACATCATGCCCCCACGAGGAATTGAATTATAGGCGAGTAGGGATTCGAACCCTAACTAAGACCTCCGCAAGGTCTTATGCTATCCATTACATTACTCGCCCATCGCTTCTTGTAATTTCTTGATATTTTTAGGGTTATTTGAATTTATCTCTTTTATCCACTTCTGTCCATTGAACGATAGGGGCTAAGAGTTAATTCTCCTATTAAGAATATAAACTTTATCATCGGTTCTTAATAAAACATTTATAAACCCCAAATTTCTAATATTAAAAAGAAAATTCGCAACGAGAAAGATTTATAAACGTTGTGGAATTAAATTATATTATTCAAAAAAGGGTCGAAAAGAGATGAGAAATAAATTTTCACGAGTGTTTTTGCTTGGAATTTTCGTTTTAGTTGCATTATTTGCTTCAATGAATTTTGCTAGTGCTGAAACATTGGCTTTTTTTGTTAATACTCCAGCAACAAATAGCGTAAACATTACGGGCACTTATACAGTTAATGTTAGTGTAACTGCATTTACTACAGTAAATGTTACTATTAGATGGTGGAATGGAACATCCGGGACATTTGTAATATTAGGTGCTAATAGCTCTAACGCTACTTTGAACAGTAATTTGTCATACGCATTTTCAATAGATACTACAGCATTAAATGCAAACGTTTCTTCTTCTATATTTAATATAACCTCGTCAGAAACAGGAGGAGTTGCAGCTAACTCAACAAACATTACAGGAATTGTAATTGATAACACCGCCCCAACAATTTTCTTGATAGGTTATGTCAATGGAACAATAAGGAATAATACAAACGTTACAATAAATATCTCGGTTGTTGATATAAACATTACCCGACAAACTGTTTGCATAGTTAATGTTAATGGAACCAACCAAACTCTTCCAGTAACTGTCGTAAACGTTACTTATGGTACATGCAATACAACTACTTTATCTTTGGCAAATCGAATAGATGGTAACCATACACTTAATATATATGCTGGTAGAAACTCAACATATTGGAGTGCAAATCTTACAGGAGTATTGGCTACTTCTACCGTCTTCGTAGACTCTGTTGCTCCTACAGTTGAATTAAGTGCGACAACAATCCAAAAAAGTGATATAACCCTGGCAATAACTGCTACAGATGGAACAGGAACAGGAATTTCTTCATGCACGGCCGATAGGTCAGGAGCAACTGTTTCTGGAATAACAAGCGTCTCAGAATCCGGACTGGCCTGTGCAACTAGCTATACTTATGTTATTACATGCTCTGACAAAAATGGGCATGCCGGTTCTGCAACAAAAACAGTGGCTACAAATACCTGTGGTGGAGCAGCTGGTGGCGGTGGAGGGGGCGGAGCATCAAAACCAAACATAAACTCGGTAGATGAAATAAAACCAGGGGCTGCTTCTGTAGTAAGATATACCGATCCTTTATTGGGTGTCAAGCAAATAGGAATAGAAGTTAACAACGCTGCGCAAAACGTTAAAATCACTGTTACAAAATATGACGGAAAGCCAGCAGCAGTTTCTGTTGCAAAAACGGGAAAAGTCTACCAATACCTTCAGATAGACGCGCAGAACCTTGGAACTAAACTTGACAAAGCAAGCGTATTGTTCAAGGTTGAAAAATCATGGGTATCCGGTAACGGACTTGATAAGAATAAAGTTTCGGTTTACAAATTCGATGAAAGCTCAGGCAAATGGAACGAACTCCAGACAACGTTTTCATCAGAAGATGATACTTATTACTATTATGACGCAGAGGTCAGCTCATTCAGTTATTTTGTAATTTCAGAAAAAACTCTTGCTGGCGGCGAAGGAACTGATTCTACCGGACAAGCACCATCAGCTGCTAAAGGAACAAGCCTGACATGGCTGTGGGTTTTGATAGCTTTGGTGATTATCCTGGCTATTTGGTTGATGATGAAAAAGAAGCAGTGACAAGGATTCTGGTAATATAACTAGCTGAGATAAAATAAGAATTACTGGTACTGGATGTGGTATATAACAGGGTATACAAACTGGTATCTAATCCATAAGAGTGCAATAATTTCTTCTTTAAAATTAACCAAATACTTAAAAACTTCTGCATATTTTTCCAGGAATAATGGAAATTATCGCAGATTTACAGATACATTCCAAATATGCAAGGGCAACCAGCAAAAACATTTCTATAGAAAATCTTGAGAGATATGCAAGAATCAAAGGGCTTCAGTTGTTGGGTGTAGGAGATTTTCAGCATCCTCTCAGAAGGAAGGAGATAGACGAAAAACTAACAGAGGATGAACATGGGATTTTGAGAACAGCTTCCAGATTTCCCTTTTTATGGCAGACAGAGGTAAGCCTCATGTACAGCCAGGAAGGAAAAAGAAGAGCTGTTCATCTCTTAATTTTTGCCCCAAATAAGGAGATTGCAGACCAGATAACTAAATTTTTAGGAAGCAGAGGAAGGCTGGATTATGACGGCAGGCCTATTTTTGGAATGAGCTCTCCCGAACTCGTTGAGGCTCTGAAAAAAATCAGCGATAAAATAGAAATAATTCCAGCTCATTGCATGACTCCTTTTTTCGGTTTGTTTGGAAGCAAGTCGGGTTTTAATTCACTTAAGGAATGCTTCCAGGAGCAAACCAAGAACATTTATGCTGTTGAATCAGGAATGAGTGCAGACCCTTCCATGTTATGGAGATTCAAGGAAGTTTCAGAAGGAGTCAATATAGTAAGCTTTTCAGATGCGCACAGTTTCTGGCCTTGGCGTCTTGGAAGAGAAGCAACGGTTTTTGAAATCCCAGAGCTTTCTTATGATAATGTAATCAAAGCGATAAGGACAGGCCAAGGATTGAAAGCTACGATAGAAACGCCCCCTGAATATGGAAAGTATCACTGGGACGGGCATCGTCTTTGCGGATTTTCTTGTGGCCCTGAAGAAACCAAGAAACTTAAAGGCATATGCCCGGTCTGCAAAAAACCATTGACGATAGGAGTTGATAACAGGGTTGAAGAAATAGCTGTTTTTCCCAAAGGGCACAAACCAAAAAACGCGAAACCGTTTTACAGGATATTGCCCCTGCATGAGGTGGTTGCCCTTGCAGTTAATAGCAACCTGGAAGGGAAACAAACCTGGGAAACATATAACGAACTGATAAAAAATTTTGGCAACGAGTTGCAGGTTCTTTTACATTCCTCTAAGGAAATGCTTCTAGGAAAAGGATTTGATGCAAAACTCGTGGAACTAATTCTAAAAAATCGCGAAGAGAAAATAAAAATTGCTCCAGGCTATGACGGAGAATATGGAAAAGCCCTGCTTGCAGAAAAACAGAAAACTTTGCCCTGAGTTTTATGATAAAACTGAATTTTCCAAAATTTAGTCCACATCACTCTTTCTTCTGATAAATTTGTAATGAGCATCAGAGGCTTTGTTTTCGCATCTGGGACAGACTTCTTTTAATGTATACACTTTGCAGGATTTGCACTTTTTCAGCTTAGACATTTTAATATTTTTAATCCAAAGTAAGCCCTTCAAGATATTCCTGTAGTTTTGGATGAAACGACGTCGTGAAATACTTTTTAAGCTCTTTTGGAGAAACCCATTTTACTTCGGAAAAATCCTCGTTTGCGTTTTCTTTTCCTCCAACAATCCCGCATAAGAAGTAAATAGCCAATAAATCTCTTTTTTCAGGATAAGTTTTTGCAAAGATAACACCCATACTCTCCACATCAATGTTTGTTTCTTCTTTTACCTCCCTCTTTATTGCCTCTTCCAACTCTTCTCCGTGCTCTGGCCGTCCGCCGGGAAAAGCCCAACTTAATCCATTTATGTCTTTATTATCTTTTCTCTTTCCGATTAATATTTTTTTCGTTTTCGTATCAAAAATTATTCCAAGTACTATAGGATAATAAACACCCTTTTGGGGAGTCATACCTTTCATAATCTTTCATAAAAAACTGTATTTTTAAGTTTTGTGATTCATTTCTTCATTACTAAGATACTTTAGAATAAACTTTTTTACTTCTTTACAATACTAAAATCTAAATTGCTCATCTTTGCCCTTTTTTCAATTACCTCAATTATTTCGTTCAGCTTTTGGTCAGCCTCTTTTATATTTTCATCCTCTCTCTTCAAAGAATACTTCCCGGCAGATATGTATCTTATTTCTGCACCCTCTATATTTCCCAATATTTCCTTTATTTTCTTAATACCATCAGAATCCATGCTTTTCAGGACCACCTCTTTTTTTATGACAGCTCTTTTTTGTTTTTGGGCTTTAAGAATTTCAAAAACCTTCTTGGAATCCTGTTTTCCCATCAGTTCTTCAAGCTCTCTTGGATTATTTTTTATTTTTTCCAAAAAACCCTGAATTCCTCCTCTTTTAGAAATATCTTCGAGGACATTTTCTGCCTTTTCTTTTAAAATAGTTCTTAGAATATTAATGAGACTTCTCTCCTCCTTATACCTCTCCTTTAGCTCTTTTTGTTCTTTTAACGTGACCCTTCTGAAGGAAAGGTCTACCCTGTCTGCGGATATTCTGAGGACTTTACACACTATCTTTTTTTTAGGAAATACATAGTCTCTTATGTTTCTTATCCTTCCGGGAGCAATTTCAGAAAAAACGATAGACCCCTCTCCATTACCCTCTATATTTACAAATACTGTTGTTCCGACAATACGATCAACAGTGCAAAGTATTACGTCTCCTGTCTCTAAGTTCATAAAAATAGGAAGAAGAAAAAGGGTTTTAAAGGTTACCTTTTAGCTATTCTAAATAGTATAATCCCTATAATTACCAATCCACCACCTAAAAAAATTTGTCCATTTGAATAAATATTTGTAGAGATAATCGCACCAGTTATCAGTATCTTTTGAAATATCAAAAACGCCCCCAAAATTATTAATATTGATGCTGCTATTTTTTCTAGCCCCCCTTCTTTTCTTTCATTATCTACATCATCTTGTTTAGAATATCTTTCTAGTCCGCCAGATTTTCCCTTTCTTATACCTCTAATGATCTTAAGACCTTTCCCCGTCATAAGATAACCACGAAAATTACCAAAACCCCCTTTATCTTCCATTAGATAACCTCTTCTCACTAAATCATAAAAATTTTCAGTAAAATAATCTTTGTCTTTTTCACCTTTAATACCTAAGTTTTCAATGAGATCTGCTTCTCCCCACCTCGTTTGAATTAGGCTCTTACCCCTGAATATACTTTCTGGAAAAGGATATTTATAAGCTGGGAATTTGCTAGTATAAAATCTGTTAAGAATTCTCTCCTGCATAGGTGTTATTTTTCCCTTACCCATTCTTTTATTACAAGAATCCCTTTTTTATATTTTTTTAGAGTCAAATCTTCACCAGCTCTATCTCGCAACTCTTTCTTAAAGCCTCTATAAAGTGGTCTTCTTTATCCTGGCTGATGACACAGCCGGCTGCAAACTCATGACCTCCGACTTCCCCTCCAATTTCACTTACTATTGAATCAAGAATTTCACGGACGTTTCTTCCCTTTCTACCAACATTTCTGGAAGAAATTTTTATCTTATCCTCATAGTAAGCCATTGTTGTTATTATCGTCCCTTCTTCATACAAGGAAGAATTTGAAAGTATGCTTGCAATTGTTCCTACTATGGTGTCTTTTATTCTGTCCCTGGCGTTTATTATCAAAAATCCCTTTCCATGTATCTTTTCCGAATTTCTTACAAATTCAAGGCCAGATATCAGGTGCTGTTTGTACTTCACATGAATTGCCTCTGCCTTTTTTCTTGCCCCAGGAACTTCTATGCAAAATTGGAGTGCTATCTCCGGCTCGTCAAGTCTTGAACAGGCATTCACCCTTGCGCTGAGCTCTCTGGCATCCTCCAGCTTATTAAAAAATTTAAGAAGAAAAATGTTTCCGACTATAGCTTTATTATTTGTATTAGGGGTTCTCAACATTATTGCAGTCACAAGTTTTTCCATTTCCTCTTTATTTAATTCTATGATGCTTTTGTATTTTCCATTTAAGGGATTCATGCCAGCTTCCCTTAATAGTTCTGTGACTCCGGCAGGGTTTCCGGTAACTCCCAGGATATAAGGATCGGAGTTGTACTCAAGTACTTTGTTTACAGGCCTTGTTGAAGGGTAAATCAGGAGGCCGCGCTTCCTTTTTATTTCATAATCTTCGAGAATCGCCTTATCGAGTTGATCTATATTTTCCTCCATTAAATCCCCAATCATTCCAAGAACAGCAAGCTTTGCAAGTTTTTTGTTTTCAGCATTAATTTCTTTGCAAAACAGGTAAGTAAGACCAGAACTGCTTATTTTTTCCTTATCATGCATCATAGGATTCACAATCATCACATTTTTCGGTATTTGCTGGATAATTTCATGGTGGTCTATGATAAAAACTTCTTTAAGACCAGATTCTCCTATATGGCTCAACATTCCTGAGGCAAGGTCCAAAAAAACCACGGGCTTGTTTTTTTCAAGCTTGTCTATAAAATCTTTGTTCAATACTTTTAATATCTTCACGGAAAATTTTCTGTCCATTCTTTTAAGTGCCTGAATCATTATTGCAGCAGAGCAAATTCCGTCAGTGTCAAAATGACTGACAACCAAAATTTCCTGCTCCCCTAAAATTTCTAAGAATTTCTTAACTGCATCTTTCATGCTTTCATTAAAAGAAAACCCCTCTTTTTTCATTTCCTAAAACCTTGAATATTAAGTTATATTATGATATTTTTTCTGTCTTTTTAAAAGAGAGAATATTCTCCCATACTCTCTCATCGCCCTTTTGTCCTGAATATGCTTTTCTTTATGTGCAGTCACCCTGTCCAGCTTTTCCTTTATATTTTTTATTTCAGGAGGATGGTAAAGACCTTTTTCCTTTAGAATTCTTGATATTTTTCCATGTTCTTTTGGGTGAATGCCTTGCTGCCTTAATGATTCCCCTATCTTTTCAGAAGTCATCCCCTTTTCAGCTAGTTTTATTACCTGTGCTTCAAATTCATTCACAGATATTTTTTGTGCTTTTGATTTTTTTTCTGTTTTTTCATCCGGCATCTCATTAGATAAGAAAGTTCGTTTTTAAAGTTTTTCGTGCATTGCAGAGTAAAAAGAATAAAGATAAAAAAATAAAACTTTTTTAAATGTGGCAGAATTAAAGATATTTAAATATAAAAAACTTAATTTTTTTATGGGCAGAACCATAGGCATAGTGAGCCTTAAAGGAGGTGTTGGCAAGACAACCATTGTCTCTGCACTTGGCGGAGCTTTTGCAAGGCTTGGAAAAAAGGTCTTGCTTGTCGACGGCAACCTTTCTTCACCAAATTTAGGGCTTCATCTGAATATAATTGATCCTGAAAAAACTCTCCATGATATCCTCAATAGAAATGTGAAAGTCAGGCAGGCAATACAACCTTATCGGGGATTTGATGTGCTCCCGGCTTCTGTATTCAGTAAGGTTGAAGTTAATCCGCTAAAACTTAAGGATCATTTAAAAAATATAAAAAGAGCCTACGATTTAATTGTTATTGATTCCTCCCCCTCCCTTAATGAAGAGACTCTCGGAGTTATTCTTGCATCTGATGAAATTTTAGTTGTCACAACTCCGGATCATCCAACCATGAGCACAAGTCTGAAAGCTGCCAAACTTGCAAAACAGAGAGGAACTCCCATTTCCGGAATAATAGTGAACAAAGTGCACAAAAAAGATTTTGAGCTCTCTGTGAGTGACATTGAATCTACTATGGATATTCCTGTGCTCGCAGTTATACCTCATGATTTGGATGTTTTAAGGGCACTTTCCAATATGGAGCCGTCAACAAATTACAATCCGGACTCAGAGGGAAGCGAAGAAATCATGAAACTTGCCGCATCCCTCATAGGTGAGAAATACAGAAAAAATTCATTCAGAAACCTCTTCAATAACCTCTTTCCGACGAGGCAGGACATAAACAGGGAGATATTTTACAAGAAAGTTTTCAGGTAGAAATGAAACATAAGTTTGGGATTTATTTCTGTGTTCATTTAATTATTGTTTTATTTATGTGGAGTTCTCCTTTCTGGTTAAGTTGGAAAGTGATTTTCTTACTCATATTTCTATATTATATCCAATTATTGTTTTATGGTGATTGTATTTTAATTATTGCGCAATATAAAAATAAAAGAAGAGAAATTACAATTTATACCCAAATTCTAGAGAATTTTAACTTTAAAGTCAACAGAAAAAGACTGGTTTTTATTTCAGATTATGTTTTTCCTTGTGTAATTCTTGGAATTGCTTTTCTTTGGCAAGTTGTTTTTAGATAGGATGCAGATGGATTCTTTCCCCAAACTGTTTCCTTAAAATTTCATATATTGCCATATAAGGAAGATGCATTGAGATCTCAAACATTTCTTTGCTTGATCCGCCAACAGAAATATCTACTAATTCATTTCTTATTGGAGAATGATCTAAGAATATTAAATCACTGATTTCTATGCCCATACTCGAAACTAACGGAAAAGGCGTACATGTTCCCCAAGTCATTCCTTTAGGAACATGGTTTGGATCAATCCAGTATCTTTCAGCTTTTCCATTAGACATTTTTAAAGTTCTTGGAAAAATTTCTTTTGGTTTGATATTTTTATTAAATTCAGGGGTTATGATACCAATGAAAGGAGAATTATTTCTACTAAAATAAAGTGCCTTTACTACTCTATCGAGAGTCCACTCTGAGAAATTGAGGCCTTCTTTTAATAAGTCAAGTTTTTCGGCACAGGAGATAGTTGGTCTTTTATGATGTACTAACTTCAGTTCATATCCGAGTGCTTTTCCAATCTCAAAAACATAATTTTGTTCTTCGTGTAACATGTAAAACACCAATGGTTTCCTGACAATCAGCTTCCTTTATAAAGATAGCCCCTCCAGGATTCGAACCTGGGTCCCAAGCTCCAAAAGCTTGTATACTTGACCGCTGTACTAAGGGGCTCTAAACTTTCAAACAAGAAACAGGGAATTAATTTATAAGGGTTTCTGATTCCTTGGATATCATCACCAAAATTTATTTAAACTAATTTCCTGGGTGACTTTTATGTCTGATAGCAGATTGTTAGTATATGTTGGCGGAGTCCCAGGCACTGGAAAAACTACCATAGGATTAGAGGTTGCATCAAGAGGGAGTCCTGGATTTAATTATATCAGCAGCGGCGAGATAAAAGGCCCTGAATCTCTTAGGAGATTTGGAAAGAAGCTATCTTCTTTAGATCAAGAAAAAAGCTTTGAAATAAATAGGTGGTTTTTTGAGGAAATTCTCAGAAATGCCCCATCAGGAATTTATCTAGTAGATACACATTACACTTATCCGATTCAAAATCACAGCAGTTTTGTAAGGCTTTTTCCAGAAGAATATGCATCTCTTATTGATCTTTTTGTTTTGTTTGAAACAAATCCAACAAGTATTTTTAGGAGAAGAATTAGAAGGGGTAGAGATAGGGATTCTATCAGTCTTCTTCAGATTCAGGAAGAGATCACTGAAGAAAGGGATGAAGCTATTCGGTTAACTAGAAAATATTCCAAGCCACTTATCTTGTTTGATAATGGACAAGAGTTTGGGGATTCTGTTAGCCTTTTTGAATCAGCATTAAAGTCTTATCTAATATACTAATAATTCTCCCTGTATCTTCCTCTTTTTTCGACCTTTTTGAACTGCTCCAAAACAGATTTGTGGTTTTTTGATTCCTCATAACCTCTAACAACTTCCTTGAATAAAGACTCCCAGTTTCTGAAATGCTTGGCTTCAAGAGCCTGCCTTAAAAGATGAAGGTCAACAGCCTTGTCCTCTATTTTGTGGCTTGAAAAGCCAAGGCCAAAGTCTATGAAAAAAACCCTATTATCTATTAGAATCATATTTGAAGTTGTGAGATCTCCATGAATTATGTCAGAGTCATGAATCCTTGCTATGTTTTTTCCTATAACTCCGCAAATTTCTTTTTGCTCATTTAATGGAAAAGAATCCAGATGTTCTGAAAGCTTCTTTCCCTTTAAGAGTTCCATGTAGATTTCCTTACGTTCCTCATTCATATTTTTCATTTCAGGTACGTCAATAACTTTTGATGCCTTTAAAAGAAGCTTTGCCTCTGAACGCGTTCTTAGTTTTCTTATTTCCATGTCTATGTCATCAAGCCTGTAGGATTTTTTTATTCTTCTTTTTATCACTTTGTTTTCATCTAGGATGATCATTGCCTCTGCTCCATGCTGAAGAATTTTCTCTTCCACTTTAATGTCTCCAAAGATAAAAAAGAAAGATGAGCGAAATAAGCAAACCAAGGTCAATTACTAGGCAGAAATTACAGAAAACCCTTATCACAAAAAACTGGAGATACAGGAAATATAGAGATATTATGGAACCCAAAATAACAGCTGTATGGATTATCCTCCTTGTATGATTGCTGGGCTTTTTCATATGAAATAAGGTAATTGCAATCATAAATGAGAATATGAATATCCCATAGACTGAATTTTTTATTCCAAGAGTTGAACCATATGCAGAACTATTTACAATGTCGCAGCTCTTTCCAGGATCGCAGATTCCTGTAAGCGAGTTTGAAAACAAGATTAAAGAACTAATCAGGCTTATGACAAAAACTAAAAGGAGGATTTTGTATTTCATTCTAAAACCTCATCCCCTTTGCTTTCCCGAATTTTTTTGCCAGTTTCTGCAACTGTTTCTGGTCGAGTCCATGCGACATGTTTTCAATGCCTCCTAAACCGCCTTTTCCAGATTTTATCATCTCATTAAGAAGTTTATACTGCTTTAAAAGTGCACGGACATCGCTTCCATGAATCCCTGCACCCTGAGCAATCCTCGCTATCCTTGAAGTCTGTTTCTCAAGAAGCTCTGGATTTTTTCTCTCCTCCTGTGTCATTGACTTCATAATATGCTCCCATTTTGAAATTTTTGCCTCCTGGCTTTCAAGAAGATTTTCCGGAATTTTTGCGGAACCAAGGCCGGGAATCATGGATTTTATTTTTTCAAAACCACCTAGGGAGCTCATTGATTTTACCTGTTCAATAACGTCCTCCAGGGAAAGATTTCCCTCTGAAATCTGGGCTTCAATCTCTTTCTGTTTTCCTTCATCTGTGACTGACCTTATCTTTTCCATCAGAGTTTCAAGATCACCCATTCCAAGAAGTCTTGACAAAAATGTTTTTGGATTGAACTCTTCTATATCATTGATTTTTTCCCCCGTTGTTATGAAGTATACGGGAGCTCTTGTTTCTGCACATGCCGTTAATGCACCACCGCCTTTTGCAGTGGAGTCCATCCTTGTTATTACGACTCCTGAAATCTTCACTGCCTCAAGAAATTCCCGAGTCTGTTTTTTTGCTGCCTGCCCTATGTCTGCCGGCATTATAAGAATTATTTCTGTTGGATTTATTGCTTTGTTGAGTACTTTTATTTCTTCAATCAATTCCTTGTCTAACGCGTGCCTTCCAGCAGTATCAATAAAGACCAGGTTAAATTCATCCAATTCTTTTTCGTATTTTTTCCAGAGTTTCACTGGATTTTTTTCCTGGAAATCAACAAAGGACTGCAGTTTGTTTTTGTCTGCAATTTGCTTTAGCTGTTCAGGAGCTGCAGGCCTGTGGACATCGAGTCCAACCAAAGCCACTTTGTTTCCGCGTTTTGCATAATAGTTTCCCAGCTTTGCCACAGTGGTTGTTTTTCCGGCGCCATACAGTCCGAGGAACATTATTCTGTTTTGTTCGTTTTTTCCTTTTCTAAGGCTTAATGGCCTGTATTCTCCGAGAATCGCAGTCAACTGGTCATGAAGGAGCTTTATTACATGTTCTTTCTTTTCAATTCCTTTGATTCTTTCATCAACAGCTGCTTTCCTTATTTTATCGCTAAGTTCTTTAACAAGGATAATATTCACATCTGCCTCTATCAGCGCCCTCTCCAAGTCTTTTACAACAGAATCCACGAGGCCCTTGTCAAGAAATATGGCATTTGCTATCTTGTCTGTGGCTTTTCTCAGGATTTCTCCAAGTTTTTCTAACATTTCAGAAGAAGGAAATTTAGAGTTAATAAAGTTGTTGTTACAATTCCTATAAACCCAAATCCTTCACAAATTTTTCTTTGTTGAAGACCTCCATCTTATCATACTCTTGGCCTGTTCCAAGAAAAAGAATCGGTTTTTTTGTCACATCCCCCAAGGAGATCGCTGTTCCCCCTTTTTCATCGATGTCCGCCTTTGTAAGAATTATGCCGTCTATGCCTATGGCCCAGTCAAAACTCTTTGCCTGTTCTACAGAGTCGTTTCCGGTTATGCTCTCTCCTATGAAAAGCTTCAAATCGGGCTTGCAAACCTTGGAGATTTTTTCTATTTCCTTCATCAGGTTTTTTGCAGTATGCATCCTTCCGGCAGTGTCGATTAAAACACAATCTATATGATTTTTTTTTGCATAGCTCACGGCATCAAATCCCACAGCAGCAGGATCTGCCCCGTATTGCTGGCTTATGACTTTCACACCAAGGCGTTCTCCATGCTTTTTCAGCTGTTCTATGGAGGCAGCACGGAAGGTGTCTGCGGCAGCAATAACGCTGGAAATGTCTTTCTTTGAGAGAAAATATGAAATCTTCGCGATTGTTGTCGTTTTTCCTGTTCCGTTTATTCCTACAAAAAGAATGATATAAGGCTCTTTTTGATCCTTGGCTTTTTCTTTTATTTTCCCGATTATGTCGTAAGGCTCTATCAGAATTCCCCTGATAATTTCCTTCAAAACCTCTTTTATTTCATCTTCAATCTCCTTTTTTAATAGCTCTTTTCCTACAATCCTTTTTTTTAGTTCGGCGATTATTTTTCCCGCAACTTCGTAGGCAACATTATTTTCCAGAAGAAGAGTTCTCAAATCCTCCTCGTAGACCTCAAAGTCTTTCTCAGATATTCTTATCTTTGACAATCTGGCAGATATTCCCTCAAAAAAACCCTTTTCCTCTCTTTCTGGTTTTGCAATTATCTTTTTTGTACTCTCTCCTTCCCTTTCAGCATTTTTTTCTGCCCCGGAGAGTTTTTTTGCCCAGTTTGACAATTTTTCCCTAAAAAACTTGAACATGTTTTTCTTAGTTCTAGGATATTTATAATATTAACTGCGAGAAGAATCAGGGTTTTTCCTTCTACCTCCCCATAAAAACCTTAAACATAAATTTTTATAAATAAAGACATCCTTTTTATTTTATCAAATTAAACAATAAATGTCCGTCCATTAAAATCAGAAATATGGGAAAATTAAAATGAGACAAAAATCAAAGATTTTAGCTCATTCGTCTTCAGGAGAAGCCAAATGAAAGGAATACTTGTTATCCTGGATGGTTTGGGGGATCTTCCCTCCAAACAGCTTGGAGATAAAACTCCGCTTGAAGCTGCAGAGATGCCGAATCTGGATTTCCTGGCAAACCGAGGGGAGATGGGGTATATGTATCCTGTAAGGCCGGGATTTGTTCCTGAATCAGACGAGGCGGTTGTTTCTATCTTCGGAAATGAACTGACAAGCAGTTCGAGAGGGCAACTGGAGGCTAGGGGCGCTGGATTAAAAATGATGCGCGGCGATTTGGCACTGAGAGTTAATTTTTCAACGATAGACTCTTTAAAGTCAGGAAATATTATTGACAGAAGAGCAGGAAGAACTCTTACAACGGAAGAAGCGGAAATTCTTTCAAAAGCCCTGAACAAGATTAAACTTCCGTGTGAATTTGAGTTCAAATCCACGATACAGCACCGTGCCGTCTTAGTCTTAAGGGGGGGATTTTCAGACAACATTACCGGCAACGATTATGTATATTCGAAAGGAGAAATGCCAACTGCAGAAAAAATAGGAACATTCAGTCCGCTGGATGAAGATGAAAATTCAGTATATGCGGCAAATATCTTGAAAGAGTTTGTTGATAAAGCATATGAGGTTCTGGATACTCATCCTGTTAACGAACAAAGAAGAAAAAAAGGATTAATGCCTGCAAACTATCTTTTGATGAGGGGAGCAGGAATTGAAATTCCAAAACTCAAATTTTACAAGAGATGGATGGCTGTGACTTACATGCCTTTAGAAAAAGGCTTTGCAAAAATCTCCGGAATGACAAACTTTTCCTTTGATTATCCAAAACTTAAAAACCTGGATGTTTACTCAAGTTTGTGGGAAGGCCTGAAAGAGGCATGCAGATCTTCAGAAAAATACCTGCAGAAGAACCATAAGGATTTTGATTACGCTTACATACACATAAAAGAGACAGATCTTCCAGGGCATGACAATAAACCATCTGAAAAAAAGCGTATGCTTGAGTATATAGACAAAACTTTTTTTAAGTTCCTGGCAGCATTTACACCACCAAATAAAATCAAGGTCTTGGTTACAGGAGACCACTCAACTCCGTGCAGGATGAAAGCACACAGTGCTGACCCTGTTCCTGTCCTTTTTTACAACCAGTCTGTCCCAAGGTTTAGTTTTCTAAAGAGAATCAAAATCCCGAGTTTCTTTAAAAAGGAAGAGCAAAATCCTGAAAAAAAAGGAGTCAAATTCTGTGAAGGAGAGGCAAGAAATGGAACGCTTGGAATTATTTTTGGGAAAGATTTGCTGGAGAAAGTCGGGTTTAATAGGTGATTCTTTTTTGTCGCTAAAAACTGTATTATACTACAGCAATTGTTAAAAATGAGTAACATCTCCTAATATAAATAAAAACCTATATCAAAGCATGATAACTTATACCGATATCTATGAGGCGGCAAGAAAAGAGAGGTACTCTGAACAGTTGCAGTCCTTAGGAAAAAATTTTGTTGAAGAAGTTGCAGAATATCTAAAAGATAAAAAAGAAGTGGCCTCGAAAGAAGATTACGTTTTTTCAGATGCCATAGCAAAAACTAAAAAACAGCTGGAAAATGCCGTAACGCTTTTTAACGAGTTAATGCTCAGAAGGAGAAAAAAAATCCTTTCCCTTGTTCTGATAGCTGCAGAAACAGGGATTTCAAAGCAAGATTTTGAAAACATGCTGAGTTTTGAACGCGAAATGTTCGAGGAAATGATGAAATGCATTGACTATACGGACAAAAAAGTTAAGGAGATTCTTAACGGCAAAAAACAGACGGATGACAAAAATGAACTCATAATATTCAGAACAGGTGTGGAGGAGTTCATGGATTCGGAGGGAGAAAAGCTTGGACCATTTGAAAAAGGCCAGATGGCAAATATTTCAAAAGACATAGCAAAGATACTTATTGATGACGGCAAGGCGGATATCGTGGAGAAATGATCTGCAAAAAAAGAAAAAGTTATTTCTTCAGGGCCTTGTCAATCTCGGGCCTGTTAAAACCTACGATTATCTTTTCGTTTATCTCTATCTCTGGCACGTCCATCTGCCCGCTCTTCTCTATCATCTCTTCGGCGTCCTTCGCGTTCTTCTCCACGTTTATCTCCTCGTACTTCACATTGTTTTTCTATTGACATTCCTAGATACTGCGACGCTTCTTTTGGTATATCAATTGCAGGATCTACTAAAGAATCTACAGGGTATATAATTTATTAAGAAGTCCTGATCTTGAGGGGTGTCTCAATTTTCTTAGGGCTTTTGCTTCTATCTGTTTAATTCGTTCTCTTGTACATTCGAAGCTAGTACCAACTTCTGCTAGTGTATGCTGACTGCCGTCGTCAAGACCAAACCTCATTCTAACAACTTTTTCCTCTCTTGGTGCAAGAGTCTCTAAAACTTTTTTAATTTGATCTGAAAATTCTGCGTTGAATCTTTCTTTGCGCTGCGTTAAATATTCTCGAACTCCATTATCCTCCAATAGTAAGAAACCGTCTGCTAACCTTTTGTAGACGTCTAGTTCAACTCTACGAAAGGCTCTATTAAATGCTTTTTCCGCAGTTCCTACTGCTCGCCTTGTTCCCATTCTATCGTAAGTTTCTCTCAGACTTTTATACAGCATGGGCAATATAATATCTTCAGTTTCTGGTAATCTCGTTTTCTCCCCAAATACTGCTCTGAGAAGCCTTTCTGCAGGTGATAGTTCATCTGGTTGACTGTAACTGAATATGCGACCAAGTCCCGTGTCAGTATAAATGAGCTTGTTTATCCTAGGTTTGAAAATATCTTCATCTACAGCTTCGTAGACTGTTTTTTCCCCTTCTTTGTCAATCAAATTAACATTTGGAAGACCTTCTGCTTGTCCTAGAGTTGCTAAATATAAATGTATGGCATTTCTATACCTATTACTCAATTTTAATGCTTCTCTGTAAAATTCTACAAGAGGATCTTTCCATTCTGGAGAACGCTTCCTAACAATTAGTAGTGCCGTCGGCTCTTTAACACCCCACTTCTTCTGAATGTATTTAGAACTAACATGACTCAAGTAGCTTAGTGCAACATCTCTCTCTTGTACTTCTGTCAGTCTGCGTTTCGACATTATTATCACTCCATATTCAAAGAAAAGAAGCATTTATAAAGCTTACCATTTTAGCTACTATAGAGTTACAATCAGAGTTTAACTATAGTGTAGAAATATCCTTCTTTTATCTTAATTATTTCAGAGAAAACAGCATCCTAGTTCGGCTCTCTTTTTCCAAGCTCTTCTAAATATATTCCTGCTATACTTCTGCATTTCAGGCAACCTAAGAATTAGCTAAATATAAAAAAGAAAAAGCCTGTGAGGGGAGTTGAACCCCTGACCTACGCATTACAAGTGCGCCGCTCTACCACTGAGCTACACAGGCACATTTAAAATAGGTAAGAATCAGTTTAAAAGATTTCTTATTTATGCTAACTGAATCTTAAAGACTTTTATAAGCATTCAGGAGAAGATCTTCTGTTTCTTCCCACCCTATGCAGGAGTCGGTTATAGAGGTGCCATATCTTAGTTTTTTCGCATCAAAATTTGCAAGATTGTGGGGAATGAGTTGCCCGCCTTCATTTAAATTAGATTCAATCATTATCCCAATTATGTCATTATTGCCATTTTTTATCTGCTGGATGACATTCTCAAAAACCTTTGTCTGTTTTCTATGGTCTTTATTTGAATTTCCATGGCTGCAGTCAATCATTATTTTCGGAGAAAGTTGATGGGCCTTAAGCTGAAGCTGGGCTTTTCTGACATTATTTTCATCATAATTTTCTTTGTTTTCACTTCCCCTAAGAACAATGTGAGTATAAGAATTTCCAGAAGTGTTCACAATGCAGGGAATTCCCAAATCATTTATTCCCAAGAATGAGTGTTTCTCTCTTGCAGACAATATAGCATTTACGGCAACCTGAACGTTTCCTTCTGTGTTATTTTTGAATCCGACAGGCATTGAGAGCCCGGAAGCCAATTGCCTGTGCTGCGGTGATTCAACTGTTCTTGCACCTATTGCTGCCCAGGAAACGAGATCTGAATTATACTGTGGCGTAAATGTTTCCTGATATTCTGTAGCAGAAGGCAATCCGATTTCTGCATTACTTAGCAAAAACTCACGGGAAAGATGCAGTCCAAGATTTATGTTACTTGAGCCATTAAGATCTGGATCATAGATTAAACCTTTCCAGCCAATGCTTGTCCTAGGCTTTTCGAAATAAGTCCTCATCACGATTAAGAATTTGTCTGAAATTTTGCCTGACAACTCCCCAAGCCTTTTAGCATATTCTTTGGCTGATTCAATATTATGGATTGAACATGGTCCAACAATCACCATAATTCTGGAGTCTTTTCCGTCCAAGATATCTTCTATGCTCTTTCTTCCTTGAAGGACTGTTTTTCTTGCTTTGCTTGTTCTTGGGAGTCTTTCTCTTAATTCTTTAGGAGAAATCAAAGTTTTATATTCAAGAATACGTTGGTCCACTATTCCATTTGAATCAGTTGTTAAAGCCATTTTAAATTAAAAGAGATTTTAGAATTAATTAGCTTTGCTAATTATAATACCAAAAATAATTTTTTTTCTGAAATATCATGTTTGAGCTACAATATTGATATATTTAAGTTTTGTTATTATGGAATTTTTGTCTGAAGTATTTCTTATTTGAGCTCTTTCTCAACCTTGAAAACGCGGATTTCACAAAGGGATAAAGGATAAATCTTTTTCAGCTTAAGGCTTAAGGGCTTTTGTATTTTTCCCTGGATTAATTCCTCAAAGACTGTTCTTGTGTCCTTGCTTTTGAGATAGTTTATAATTTCTTCCCTGGCTTTTTCCCTGAGCGCTTTTCTTACAGCCCTTGAAACCTTTTTCCTTGTTATCAAAAAGAACTTTACCTTTACCCTTGAGTCTTTGGTATCTGCAGAAAAAGAATCCTCCACATAATTTGTCCCTTTCCTGATCATTCTTCTGAGAAAGTAAGGCAAAATTACAAACTCTTTTGGATAAGCAGAAGCCTTATCTCCCTCGACTTTTACCTCCATGTCTAGAAGAACGTTTTTTCCTCTGAGAAATCTCGTTAAATCGTATTTTATCGTTCTTCCATTCAGCTCATTGAGATTATATGCATACAGTTGTGTTTCTTTTTTCAGAATTGGCATTTCCACGTCAAAAAACCTTTGTTTTCTTTTTGCCTCTGCCATTTTTTTCTTTTTACTCCTGCATCACTTTTCCAGCTCTTTTATTTCTGCGGCCCTGCCTGTATTTTGCTTTCCCGCATTTTTCACAGATATACATTATGTTTGTTTTTTTCGTAGTCTTGGATTTTCTCTTAAATTTTGAAACTGCGGGCTTAGAACCCCATTTGCCTTTATTCCCTATACCTCTTCCCAGTCCGCGGGCTCTTGCTCTTGCGATGCTTCCTCTGGTAAGAGTCCCCCTTTTCCCGCCTGCCCCGACTATTTTTACTTTCTGTCTGGTTTTTTCATTGCAGTATGGGCAGTACCTGTTAACTGTTTTCGGAATTTTCATGTTTGATAGAAATCAACAGGTTTTTTGGTTTTTAAAGGTTGTTGAAATTTGAAGTTATTTTGATATTAAAAACAGAATTCCAAGAATTGCAGTTCCTATAAATGGAGGAATTCCAAGGTCCAATATTCCAACATTTAAAATGCCTATAAATATGCTTAATATCCCTAAAAATACCTTCTTTCCTTTGGCCCCCATTGAACTAGTTTCTACACTTCTCCCAGGTTCAGATCTAAATGTACTTTGAAAGCTTATTGAAGAAAGTATAATTATAATCCCCCATACAATCAAAAAAATTCCTAGGATTGAATCTGATATAGAAAAATCAGAATAGTTAAAAAATTTATTTGTAGAGAGAAATAGCAAGCCCAATCCAATTAAAATATTCAATAACCTCATAATTCTGCTTAATTCTTTTAACTTCTTAAATTTTATGTATGGCCCTGCCCGGAATCGGACCGGGGCTTTGTCCACGTCAAGGACATGTTCTGCCATTAGACTACAAGGCCTTTAAAAAAGAAACTTATGAAAATATTTAAATATGATGCTTGCCAAATAAAAACATGAACGGCTATAGAAGGGGTGGCGGAATTACTTGGTTACTTTTAATTCTTTATCTGGTTTTTGGACTTTATTTCATCAATTATGCCCTAAATTATTTTATCGTTCCTCAGGCAATCAAAACAACACTAGACACCTACAACAAATGGATAATTTTTGTTGGTGGAGTTTTGATAATAATTGGAGCCATAAACCACTTCAGACTTAGTAGATATATAAAAAGATATAGATCCGGATATTAACAATTTTCTTTTTGCCTTGATAAAATTTATATACGTAATTCCCATCTTTCCTTTATGCTTGAAAAGAGGGGCAAAAGAGGGACTCTGCCCATGGTGAGACAGATTAGAGGTCAGCTGAGCATTTTTATAATAATCGCGATTGTTGTCGTTGCCCTGATTTTTGGATACTTTTTTTTGAGGGGAACTATTTCTGTGCGCGGAATACCTGGAAGCATACAACCTGCATATACTGGTTTTTTGTCATGTCTGGAAGAGGACACGAACTCAGGAATATCTGTCTTGGAGAGCCAGGGGGGATATATAGATCTCCCTGAGTTTGAGCCAGGCTCTGAATATATGCCTTTTTCATCACAACTGAATTTTGCAGGAAGTCCTGTTCCTTATTGGTATTATGTCTCGGGAAACAATATCCAGAAGGAGCAAGTTCCCACAAAAGGCGACATGGAAGACCAGCTTGAAAGTTTTATAGAAGAAAGGCTGAGAGACTGTAACCTGAGAAGTTACCATGATGAAGGGTTTGCAATCAGCATGCCAGATAAACCAAAGGCAGATGTGAACATAAAAGATGGTGAAGTGGAAGTGAATCTGAAACTGGATCTTACAATAGAAAAAGAAAATGATACGGCATTGATAAGAAACCACAAAATATCGCAGCCGTCAAAACTCGGAAAGCTTTACGATTCTGCAAAAACAGTCTATGACGAAGAACAGAAAAATCTTTTTTTAGAAAGATATGCTATTGACATCTTAAGGCTGTATGCTCCTGTAGATGGAGTAGAGATTACATGCGCTCCCCTTGTGTGGGATGCCGAAGAGGTTTTTGATGGCTTACAGGAAGCTATAGAAATAAATACTGCCGCACTAAAAAACAAAGGAAGCCGGGAAGATTATTTTGCATTGAATTTCCCGGTAGATGAAGAAGTTCGTTTTTTGAATTCTAAAGACTGGCCAAACGGCTTTGAGATTTCTCCCGCAGACGGCAGGATTTTAATTTCCAGCCCTGTTGGAAATCAGCCAGGAATAGGATCTCTTGGATTTTGCTATGTTCCTTACCATTTCGTTTATAACATGAGATATCCTGTAATGATTCAAGCTTATGATGGAGAGGAGATTTTCCAGTTCCCTGTTGCAGTTGTCATACAGGGAAACAATCCGCGGGAGTTCCTTAACGCTAGTGCTTCTGAAGATATTGTTCCAGAGCTCTGCAAATATAAAAATACAGAAGTCCAGATAAACACCTATGACACTTCTTTAAGGCCAGTGGATGCACAAATTTCCTACGAATGTTTCGGAAATAAGTGTGATATTGGAACCACAGAATCTGGAAAAATGACAGAGAATTTCCCACAGTGTGTAAATGGGTTTGTTTCTGCAAAAGCCCCTGGCTTCAAGGATACCAGGTACTTATTTTCGACAGTGCAGCCGGGTTCTTTAGACATAATTCTTGACAGAGTCTATGAAACAGATATTGAACTGCTGCTTGATGGAAAGCCTTACACAGGAGAGGCTGTGATTACCTTTTCATCGGGTTATGCAACAGAAACCATCATTTATCCTAACCAGAAAACAGTAAAACTCGGAGAAGGGCAACATGAAATTCAGGTCCAGATATTTAGAAATTCTTCAATAACAATAGGAGCAACAACGAAAGAACAGTGTATTGAAGTCCCAAGAGGAATTTTAGGAGTTTTCGGTTTGACAGAGGAAAGGTGTTTTGATATTCAGATACCGGGACAGGTGATTTCAAATGCGCTTTCAGGCGGCGGAAAGCAATCTCTTTATGTTCTCGAGTCTGAACTGATAAAGGGAAATGCGCTTGAGATAAATGCGAGAAGCCTTCCTATTCCCAAGACGATAGAACAGGTCCAGGATAACTATCAATTGTTTGAGCAAAATCCGCTGGAGGCTGAGTTTAAGTAAATAAAATGCCAGAAGAAAAAAATATTTTGACGGGAAAAAAGTATATGTTAGTAAGAAAACGCGGTAAGTATCTTAAAAGAAATTCAGTTAAAAGCTTAATTAACATAAGATTTATCCTTTTAATATCTATTTTTTTGGCTTTAACATTATTTTTTGTTTCATCTTTACCCATAACAACTGCAGCATCTTCTTATGTAAGGAGTTCTCCTGCATATACTTTTGGGCATCAAACAGCCCCTTTCATAGGAGGACAGCAGTTCCCTTTATTTGACAGGAGCCAATGCCAGGCAGGCCAGGATTTCATTCTTCAGGTTGATCCTTTAGGATGCACACCATCTGTTATCAGAAGCGACTTGCTGGAAGATCAGGAAGTCGTTGTTTTCTGTCCAATATCTGCAACACAGCTGAACCCTTTGATTAAAATCAAAGACATAGACTATATGATTATAACTCCAAAAGATCTTCCCCGCGAGGTTTTGACAGTTGGCTATTATCCTGCAAGGGCTGCACTTGGAAAATGGGATCCTGACATTAAAACCCCAATTCTTGGAAATATAGGATATGCAACAATTGTTCTTAGAAGACAGCCTAACGAGTCTGCTATGCCTGATTTTGTCCAAGGAAATCTGACGGCAAAGCTGGTTTATGACATAGACAATGCATTTGGAACAGGAAGAGCTGTCTATTACCTAAGGCAAATGAGTGACGAAGAATGGAACAGGGGTTATACTGCTTATGGCTTCTGGGATGGAAGAGGATATTTGCGATTAGAAGGAGCAGACAACACAGGAGCGACGATAGGAGTTTATTCTGACAGAGACCAGACAGGAAACGCAAGGCTTGGAGAAAAAACAAAAATAGCCAACCTTGATCTGGAAAAAGGAAAAACATCGAGAGAAGTATTTCTTCCAGGATTCAATTACTGCATGGGTGGAATTGAAGTAAAACTAGAAGATTTTGAAAATCCGGACACAAGGGCAAGGCTAAGAGTTGATTCTGAGGTTATTGAAATGAAAACAGGAGAGAAATTCCTGGAAAACAAGTGCCTTGTAAAAAGCATATCAAAGCAAGGAATAAATCAGAAAGTCGAGGTCTCTTGCCAGGAAGACGAAAGAAGAAACCCTTTCCTCTTAAGAATAAGCCCTAAAGTCAGCCTTTCTATAAATGGGGAAGCTAAAGAATACGGTGCTGGAGATTTATTGTATGATGACAAAGATAATTCCTATTACTTGGGATTTGTGGGAAGCAGCGGACAAACAAACTCTCTGGGAGAAGTATATATAAGAATTATTTCAATACCAAAATCCAGAGGAGGAATAAGAACGAGCTTAAGCGAAAGCGATCTTTCTTTTGTTGCCAGTTATGACAAAAAAGTTTCTGGAAAAAACACAAAAGGAAGCGTTATTGAGGAAACTAAAGAATTTTTTGAAGGCATTGTGGCACAATTATCGCTTGTAGAAAATAAATTCTTCCGGGGAGCAGACCTAAAGACATTGACATATTCTGATTCGGAAAAACAGATTTTTGGAAAAACCCTTTCCATAAAAGGATATTCCGGAGCACCAGATACAGACATTTCCCAGATGCCTAAAGAAGTCAGGGAAAATTATGAAAATGCGATGAAAGATTATCTAGCAATAAAAGAGAGCTTCTCGGGAGACAGGTATCCTCCAAATGATATAAGGACTCTTGGGGAGCAGGCTCTTACAGAAACTATAAGGCTTGCAAAAAGTCTTGAGCAGAGAAGTACGATATTACAACTTTGCAGAGAATTTTCTGAAACTTACGGTTCAGCTCCGCCAGAAATATCAACGATATGCGATAATGGATATCTTTTATCAAACACACAGACTTCTGAAAGAAGCGTAGTTATCAACGGAAAAACACATATACTTGCCTTTGAAGGAGTAAGGGAGCCAAGCTTTGATGAATTTGGTCTTGAGATTATTGTGGCTTCTTCTGAAGGGCCAGGGGAATATGACCTTTCAAAAGGCGAGAGGGTTTATATCAACAGCACATCTAATGAGTATATACAACTGATAAATCTGGAGGAAGATTCTGCAATTCTTGTTACAGGCCTTTTAGGAAGAAATATAAGAACATCACAAAGGCTGAAAATTGGAACCGAAGAAACATTTGAGAGCAGGTACAGCTTTAGAATAAAGGAAATACATCTTCAAAAAGTTGCAAAGGTTTCCCTAAATCCAAAAATTGATTATGCCAGGACAAATGCGACAATCAACTTCAAAATTGGAATAGAAAAAAGAGCAATACAATTAAGCCCTGAAAAAACAAAGGAAAGAATACAAACCCTGAACAAAACCATTGAAAAATGGACAAAAATAAATGATGGTTTGGGAAAAGTCGTCAAGGCCGGAAAGGCAGCATGTCTTGCGACAGCAGGAGCTTTAACAATAAAGAACTTCTTCTCGAATCTTGGAGGAAAAGGAATTGCAAGGCAAACAGTGATGAAAGCTCCAGGCACAGGATGGTATGACAAGTGCCAGAAAGATGTAAAGGATGTCAAATACGAATCTGTGGAAGCCTGTCTTTTGGCAAATTCTGATTCAATAGAATCCTCTGTCAATTCATATGCCGATGCAATGAAAAAACAGAATGATGAAATAAAAAAACTTGAAGAAGGAATTTCCGATACAAGATTCCTTGGAGAAAAGGTTGTTAATACAGATGCGCTTGCTCAAAAACTCATGAATGACCCTGCTTTTATATCAGATATAAATTCCTGCAAAAATGATATTCAGATAGTTGTTGGTGGAAAAACTATAAGCGCTGTTGATGTTTATCCCATTAATCCAAACACAACAACGATCAGCCAGGCAAGAGCTCTGCAGTTAAATTGCAGGCTTCTTTCTTCAAGTGATACTGATGTACAAGCAATAGCAAAAAGTAATGTTGAAAAAACCTTTGGAGAGATTTATTCAAACTCAAGAACAGAGGCAACAAGGCTGACCTTTAACTCACAATATGGAATCTCCCCAATAGTTGGCTCTACAAAAAAGCTTAAAGAATTTCCTCTTACAGATGTAAAAACCTTTGGCCAGGTAAAAAGCAAATTCAGTGGTGCAACAATTTCTGATGATACATATGTAACTACTTTTATCGACCAGACAGATGGCAAACAATATCTTATCAC
This sequence comes from Nanoarchaeota archaeon SCGC AAA011-D5, assembly GCA_000405225.1. Lineage (GTDB taxonomy): Archaea > Nanobdellota > Nanobdellia > Pacearchaeales > GW2011-AR1 > ASMP01. The sequence goes on from ASMP01000001.1 coordinate 27,869, forward strand.
ATTGACAAATGAATATGTTGTAAGCCAGACTTATCTCATAGGATCTGGCGGTGTTCTTAGTGTTGCAAATTCAAACAATGTAAACCATCTGGGAATAGGATTTAAAAAATACGATTCAGCAACTTACAGCAATACATACATAAGTCCCAAAGTTAGATATTATGAGACAGATCCTTATCAAGGATTCCCTTCTGTGGTTCCTTTTGATACAAAGAATGGATGGTATGCTGCAGTAAAATCCAATGTGCCTGCGCTTGGAGGACTGAAAGCTTACGATGATTCTGGCAGAGTTTCCAGTTTCTATGTCTGCAATGTCGGACCAAATGGCAGAGAGGAAAATATTGGAGGAGATGATATCTGCAGAGGATTCTATCCTGGAGCACAGCAGCCTCCAGATTTTCCCGGCTTAACAGAGCAGGAATCAAGAACTAAGATGGAGCAGGCTCAGAGGGCAATACAGCAAGCCCAGAACGAATACAAGGATGGAGTTAAAGAAGTAACAATAACTGCCGGTGGTCAAAGTCAAAGAATTAAAGTTGGAGAGCCTGCGGCAAATATTCCAGGAATACAATGCGAAGACTTTATGTCTCCTTCTGATTGCAATATTATGTTCAATGTTTGCGATCCTTTCGTCTGTCCTTCTAGCAGATGTGATCTTGGAGGAGCATATCCTGTCAAAGATGTCATACAATCGGGAATAGCTGGAAGCATTGCACTCTGCCTTCCAAACTGGCCGGAAATTAAAGTTCCTATCTGTGTTTCAGGAGTGCATGCAGGACTTGAAGGATACAAAAGTGTTCTTAGCTCTTACCAACAGTGTTTGCAAACCAGCCTAGATACAGGACAGACAGTTGGAATCTGCGATGAACTGAACAGCATTTACATGTGTGACTTTTTCTGGAGACAAGGACTTCCTTTGATAAAATATGCGATACCTAAGGTAGTGGGAAGCGTTCTCGGACAAAACGTTAGAGGAGGAGGAGAATATCTTGGAGTTGCAGATGCCGCGTCTAATGCACAGAAGTCAATAGATTATTTCAGCCAGTATTATGCCGCGAATTCTTTTGCAGCTTTCAAGGCAAGATCTTTGGAAAGTGTGGGAACAGATATCTGCAGGAACTGGGTTTCACTCACAGGGCCAAAGGGAAATCTTTTTGACGCTTTAATATCTCCGGATTCACCGCCGCAGTTTTATGGAAGATTTGAGGAAATTCCTTACACTACTGCAACAAATCCACCTGCGTCTCAGTACAAAGTGTTCTATCATATTTATGCCGGAAAAGATCTGCCTGCTTATTATCAAGTATATCTTCGAGGAACAGGCGGTTCCTTTTACCAGGACACTGCATTCAGGCGCCCAGTCGCATCAGGATTCATAAAAACAGGAGATTTCAAATCAGAAACTATAGATTTCAATGCTCCGTCGGGATACAAAGAGCTGTGCATAGTCGTAAACAACCAAGAACAGTGCGGCTTTAAACAGGTAACAACTGATTTCGGAGTGAATTATCTCTCTGAAAAATATGTTCAACAGCAGGCTTCCCAGAAAGACATAAAGTCAGAAGCAGAATGCGTTTCCGGAAATCCTAGCGCTTTCAGTTTCCTGAATCCCAATCTGCAGGCAGGTGCAGAAGAGGCATTGAATCCAGCAATATACAATAGAGGAATAACAAGAGTTTGCTCTACAGAGAATCCCGGAAAAACCAGTGACCCTCTGATGAATACGAAAAATCAGAGATGGAAAGATGTTGGAAACTGCGGGAGTGCAAACTTGAAGTGCTGGCTTGATACGGACAGTGTTAATAAGGTTATCAAAAATGCAAATATACTGAACGAGACACTTGGAGTAATTGGAGATAGAGAAAAGCAAATCATAGATGCGTTGACGAAAGAAGGAAAGTACCTTGATAATTTTGATTCTTTCCAGAAAGAACTGGAAGGTCTTCAAGATTCAGAAATTATTTCGAAGATAAATGAAAACATCGGCAGGGTTTACAGAAACAACCAGAAAGGTTACCTTTATTTTAAAAGAGGAAATGCCTATGGAAATCAGGCTCGTTTAACATACAGAATTCTCCTAGACACACAGAACTTACCTATAACACAAAGAGATTCAGAACCTTTAAATCCTATAGAAGAGCCAACAGAAACTCCTGAACAACCAAAAACAGGAGAAGAACCAACAGAAGCAGCAAGATGTGAAAAAGAATGTGGAGTTGTTTGTAGTAAGACAGAATGTGAATCTTTAGGATGTACTTTTGTTCCAGATCCAGTATTTAACAAAATATTTCCTCTTATTTTTAATAACTGTATACCAAAAGAACAACCAACAGAACCAACGACAGAAGCAATAACACAATTCAAGAAGACCTTGGGAGAAAAGATAATCAAACTTGCGAAAGAGAAAGAACAGGAAAGAACAGATCCCGACTACTCTACAGTACAAGCAGACACTGGAGCAAAATCTTTTGAATGCCTGGCTTTGCAGGTTGCTTTGATAGAAAGTAGCATTAGGCAATGTAAGAAAACACCCGCAAATGGAAACAACCCTCTTTACTGTGAGGGAGATAGCAGTGAAACAATCTCTGGTGATGCCTTTAAAACTGGTGGAGATTCTGGAAGCAGAGGAATCATGCAGATAAATACAGCATTTAAGAGGAAAGACAATGGTCAAAGTGTAGGACATTGTGGGAGTTACGATCTTTCATCCAACCGTGAAGAATGCAGGACACAACTTTCATATTTTGAGACTAATGTGAATACTGGACTTAATCTTTTAATTGAAGGATATGATAAAGATGAAAAAAGCTTTGATTGTAATGGAAAGAAATATTCAGGATGGGCTAGAGCCTTAAGAAATTATAATGGTTGGGGATGTACAGGGAATACCAATTATGTAGAGAATGTTATATCTGCAAGAGATGATGTTGCAAGACTTTTTCCAGAAGTTTGTGGGGAAACCAAGGAGGTATCTGTATCTGTCTCTCCCGTTACTTATTCAAAGGCAGAACTTATGGGGAGAAGTTCTACTATAAAAGGATTAACATCTGAAACTATTAAGGCCTTTTTTTCTATGAAAGCCGCAGCTGAAACAGATGGATTTATTCTAAATGCAGTATCTGGATATAGAACTTTCAACAGGCAATTAGATATATGGAATGATAAATTTGCATCGTTTAGTGGCACAGATCAAGAAAAGGCAACAAAAACGGCTGAGTTTTCTGCTGTTCCAGGAATGTCCCGCCACCATTGGGGAACAGAAATAGACATAAATTCAGTTGATCCTTCTTACTGGCAGAATAATGTGGCCTTATATGAATGGCTTGTTTCAAATGCTCCAACTTATGGATTTTGCCAGTCCTATGATGAAGATAGAGGTGTAGTCAAAACAGAAAAATGGCATTGGAGTTACAAACCAATATCAAAACAGCTAACACAGCAATATTCCGATACAATAATTGCACAGGACATAACCGGTTTAGGTATTTCTGGAGAAACTACAATAATCTCTAACTTTGACTTCTACAAAAGAGGTTCTATCAGCGACATAAACCCCGATTGTTTATCTTAAATAGAAATGTATGCGGAGACTAGGATTCGAACCTAGGTAAGCACTAAGCTAACAGGTCCTAAGCCTGTCCCGTTTGACCACTCCGGCATCTCCGCCTAAAAAAGACTGGAATTGCTGATATAAAAAGGTTTAGAATTCCAATACATTTTTATTATCTAAATTATTAAAAAGAGCCATTTAAATTAGTTTAAGAATGCAAGCAACACTTGAAGAAAAAACTAAATTAATGCAAAAACTAGATGAGGATAGTCCTCCATGGAATTTATCTAGTGATTTATTTGGAAATGTAGGGGTAGACATAAATGATTTTGAAACGCATAATTATACATATTTCCTTGATAATGTTAAATCTCTTGAAGATTTGTTAGAAGGCCTTAATCAGTTAAGCCCTTTCGCAGACGACGCTTTGAAAGTGGCAGAAAGCATGAACCAACAAGATTTCTGTGAGTTTAAATTAACTCTGGCATATGAGCGTAGAATGGAAGATAGCAAAATGCCTAAAAGATACATAACTTTGGCTCTTCCCAAGTGGTTTTTATATTCAATTCCTTTGGCAGATAAAGCAATAGTACCTTTAGGAGCAACCTTAATTCGTTTGATAGAACTGTAAATTAATCTCTCACCTTGATTCTTTTTCTTTTGCTTTTATTTCTCCTTTGCTCTTGCCTCGCTTTCTTTTTGCTTGATTTTTTCTTCAAGGTCAAGCCTTTCTATAAGTTCTTTATAACGGTTTCTTATCGTTACTTCTGTTATTCCTGCTATGTCTGCAACCTCTCTCTGAGTTTTTTTCTCATCGTTTATAAGGGCAGCGACATAAAGAGCAGCTGCGGCTATGCCCGCTGGACCGCGCCCTGAAGTAAGTTCAACTTCCTCTGCCCTTTTCAGGACTTTGAGGGCGTCATTCTGGGTTTTTGGCGAGAGTTTCAGAACAGAAGAAAATCTGGAGACGTAGTCTTTTGGCGAGCTTTGAGTGACCTTTATTCCGAGTTTTCTTATTATGAATCTGTAAGTTCTTCCTATTTCTTTTCTTTCAACATCAGAAGCCGTAGCCATTTCATCAAGAGTTCTTGGTATATTATAACTTCTGCAGGCAGCATATAAACAGGCAGCTATCACAGATTCCATAGAACGGCCACGAACCAAGCCTCTTTGGAGAACATAATTGTAAATCCGAGCCGCATCGTCTCTTATGACATTTGGCAGATTGAGATAAGATGCGATAACCCTTAATTCAGCCATTGCAAGCCTGAGATTTCTTTCTATACTCGTTGAAACACGCTCCTGCCATTTCTTAAGTCTCAAGAATTTCCTGGTTTGCTTTGGTTCCAACCTGTAGATATCAGATATCTCTCCTACGTTCGTTGTGAGTCCTTTATCAAACTTCTGAATGCTGGTTGGCGCACCTCCCCTGCCTTTTTTTTCATTTTTGTCAAATTTCCCTTGCATGTCCACTCCGGTGTCCACCATTTTTTCCTCAATCACCAAGCCGCAGTCATTACAGATGATTTCCCCTAAATGCGGATCATAAGTGAGATTAATACCCCCGCATTCCGGACATTTTTTTATGAAAGCCATTTTAAAAGAATTTAGAGTTTATTTAGACGGTATTTATAAACTTTATGGTTTTATAAACCTTTCTATACTTTCCGTCGGAAAATACATCAATCTATCAGAATGCCGTTTACCATACCTTCTTGGGAAGGCCTGTTCGTGATTCTTACTTTTCCCTTTTCTGTCTGAACTATTGTCCCTTTGCTAAGAATGTTTTGCCTCGCCAGGAATCTGTTAGAAGGAGTCTCAAGCACATTTCTTATTTCAAGTTTTTGAATTTTATTCCCCACTTTTACGTTTATCATATTTGCTCTCAATAAAAATGTTTTTTTCCTTCCGCCCATGGTTCTTTTGTCCTTTCTTTTTTCAATACCAAGCCGCACTTGCCTTCTTTGTCCCGGCAGCTCATACATTTTCTTCTTCCTTCTTTTCCTGTATTTGCCTCCAGAGACTTTTCTTCCTGTCTTCATAATACCAAAAGTCAGTTTTTTCTTTAAATACCTTTCTATATTTTTGACCTCTTTGCCATGTTTTTGGCCTATTCATCATTAATAATAGAAATGTTTATAAACAAACTTTGCAGAAAATAGGTAATGCTTAAGCCTGTGTGGGAATCTATCTGACACCCATACGATTGCTTATTAAAATAAAAATGGTTAATGGAATTGAAAGGCCTTTAGATTTGTTAAATAATTCTAAGGGGAAAGAAGTGCTCGTTCACCTGAAAGGAGACAAGCAATTCGTCGGAACTTTATTGGCTTTTGATATACACATAAACCTTGTTCTTGACAATATAAAGGAAATGGAAAATGGAGAAGTAAGAAAGAATCTCGGCCTTACTTTCCTCAGAGGAGATACAATAATTTTCATATCCCCTGCTTCTACAGCCCTAAGGAAAACCGAGTAATTTATCAGTTACCTTTATTAATTAATTTCTCTTCTCCGACTAATGGCTGAAAAGATAAAAATTACCTTCCTTGGAACCAGCGATTCTATTCCAAGTGCGAAACGGAATCATCCGGCATTTTTAATTACTTATCTTGGAGAAAATATCCTGGTTGACTGTGGCGAAGCCACCCAGAGACAATTCAGGAAAGCAGGATTAAACCCTGGAAAGCTTACCAGGATTTTGATAACTCACTGGCATGCAGATCATATCCTTGGAATTCCCGGGCTCCTGAAAACACTTGCTCTCAGCGGATACAACAAAACCCTCCACATCTATGGGCCCAGAGGAACAAGATTTCTGATGAAAGAATTACTGAAACTTTTTACTTTTAAGGAAGCATTCCCCATTGAAATTAATGAAGTGTCAGGAAGATTTTTTGAGAATAAAGATTTCTATCTGGAAGCTGAAACAATGAGTCATGGAACTCCCTGCAATGCATATTCTTTTGTAAAAAAGGGACAGATAAAAATAGACAAACACGAACTTAAAAAACACGGCATCATGGAAGGACCTCATCTAAAAGGGCTCAAGAGCGGAAGACCTATCACTTATAACGAAAAGAAATATCTCCCTAAAAATTTAACATTTACAGAAAAGGAGAGAAAAATTTCCTTCGTTTTAGATACCTCTTTAAATGAAAAAATAGCCAGATTTGTCAAAAATTCAGATGTTTTCGTGTGCGAATCTTCTTATATGGACGAGTTGAGAGATCTTGCAAAGAGGCATTACCACTTAACTGCAAAACAGGCAGCTCAGGTGGCAAAAAATGCTAAAGTCGGAAAATTGTTCATGGTCCACATAAGCCAGAGATATGAAAAGAGTCTAGAAAAGATTTTAAATGAGGCAAAAAAAATCTTTAAGAATTCGGTAATCCCTGAAGATTTTCATGTTGTCGAGGTTTGAATAGAAAGCTTTTAAATAGAATTCTTTCTTATTTTTTTATGAAAAGCCCGGGTAGCTCAGCCTGGATAGAGCACTAGCCTTCTAAGCTAGGGGTCGCAGGTTCAAATCCTGTTCCGGGCATTTCCCTCACAAAAAATTTGCGGAGGTGGCACAGTGGTTACTGCATTCGGCTGCAGCCCGAATTTTCCCGGGTTCGAATCCCGGCCTCCGCTTTTCCCGCTTAGATTAAAAAAATTGTTTTACGAGCAGCAAGAAGACTATATTCCAAAAATCCTTCTCATAAAATTTTTTTTGTTTCTTTTTATTCTGTAATAAATAACTAAAATCGCTAATGCAATAAGGATAATCAGTGCTGCTGCAAATACTTTTTCTCTTATTGTTGTTTTTGAGGAAATAATCTCAAAATTATCAGAGGAGCTTGCAGTTTTATCATTATAGATAGCTTTGACATAAAGGACATATTTTCCTATTTTGGTATTTTTGGGAATAGGAATTCTTTTTATGAAGCTGATTTGTGTTTCTATTGCCAGCGATTCTGTTTGTTTAAATATTTCATTTCCCTCGTAATCCCTGATTATGTACTCTATAATAACATCTTTTCTTTCATCAGACACTCCGAGATTAAACAATCTCATTTCTGCCAGAATTTCTCCGCCCGGAAATATGTCTTTATAACCCCTCAATATTTCCGCTCTTACATCAAGCAGAATGCCTTCTGACTCCACCTCTATAGCAATTAAAACTTCTTTTCTTATGTCTCCGGAACTTAAGATGATCTTCCCAAGATACAAATCAGGAATTGTATCTTCTCCGACTACAAGGTATATTGATATTGTTTTTGATTCTCCCGGATTCAAAACAATTATATCCTCCACCTTTACGACAAAGTCCTTAAAGAGATTCTCTATCACAATGTTCATACTCCTGGTCCCGTTATTTGTTATGGTGATGTTCTCTGTTTTTACCTGGCCAGGCTTTAATGTGACCGAGATTTGGCTTTTGTCTATTGAGAATAAAGAAACTCCACCTCCTCCTCCTCCTCCTCCACCGCCAGAAGGAGTTTCTTCTGCAGAGCTTGCAATTGTTACTGAAACAGCAACATTTGAACTTGTTGCGTTTCCAGTTATAGCGTCCCCAGTTACCGCATCTCCAGTTAAAGTATCTCCTGCCACAGTGCCAATATTTGAATACGCAACAAGAATAATTACTATAATCAAGGAAACAGAAAAAAATTCTTTAGCCCTCTTTTTCATTAAATAGTATGGGAAAAGACATATTTAAAATTTGTTGGAATTAACTACCGTCTTCTCTTTTTTATATTTACAGCAACCAGAATTATCCCTAAAATGACTAAAGCTAAGACAATGTAAACAGTATAATTCTTACTTGTTTTTTGCCCGTAAACCGCGCTCTCTGTCGGCTCCCCAACAACCTCAACAGGAATTCTCTGGGTGAAAGCGCTTGCAACAGTGAAAAATCCCTCTCCCCCACCAGCACCCACCTGAAGAAATGAAGCCTCCATATCATAAACCTTTCCAGGCTCCGCGTTTTCAGGGATTTTTACCTCTAGGTTGACTGTGACATCATCACTTCCCAAAGGAACAAAATAATCTGTGTTTGAATCTATTATTCTTGCTATTTCATAACCTTTTGTTATGTTTGCTCTCAGCGTAATGTTTTCATCACCAACCATATTTTGAAGCCCTAAGGAAAAAACTACAGACTCCCCTGAACCCAGCTTAAGAGGGTTTGTGCTCCAATAAGGCGTTGAGACTCCCGCTGCAGAGGCAGCAGAAATTGTTAAAACTGCTAATAGGAAAAAAGCCAAATGGTTTTTAATGCTGAAATATCTTTTTCCGTAGTTGTAAATTTGATTAGTTAACATTTTTTATCTTTTTTCTTACTCTTTTATTTCATATCAATAGTTTTCTCTTTTTTATATTTATACTATTACCTCTACGACCCATGACCCGTAAAACGATGAAGAGTAAGACTGTGCTGTTGCATCCTGGGGAACTCCCCTCAGACAGAAAAATGCTTGCTCCTGTCCGGAAGTTTGGTTTACGAAATTCAGCGAGTTATTTCCCTTGGTGAAGTTTGTTCCGTTTAGCTGTTTAGATGTTGCATTTACCATTGTTGAAGCATTTATTCCGGCGCCGCACCCGTCTGTTACGTTTCCTACGGTGAAATTGTTTGCGAATATGAACTGCGTTGTAGTTGTTTCTCCCCGAAGATTATAAGCTGTTGTATTTATTGTTCCATTTGCAGAGTTTCCTGTATTGTTTAAAAGTATAGGGTCGTTGTTGGAACTGAAGTTTGTCGCACTCAGGTTAAGTGTGGGCCATGTCAATGCCGAAGGACTAAGAACCATTGCAGTCAGAAGATTATATGTGAAGTTTGTCGTCGAGTTCTCTGTACTTGCCTCGCTGTTGTCTCTTGCAGAAACATTGATTGTCCATACACCAAGCTCATCAAAATAATACATGCTTACGTTGCATGTGAACATTTGTCCGTTGCCACCCGAACCAATGTTTGCGCAGGAAGAGTTATCCCTGTTTGACTCTCCTGTCCTATTGAACCTTGCTCTTGCACTGCTTAAATTTATGTTTCCAGAGCCATCTGTATCATTCACAGAAAAATTCAGCAGAACAGACCGGTATCCCGATTCCAGCGGATTCTGGGATGAAACAGCCAGGACAAAAGGAATTGTCGGGGCTGTGTTTCCTACGGTAATGTTTAAGGATGTTGTGCCTGTTGTTGCCTCTCCTGTGATTCTTGCCCTGAAATCTTTCCAGAAATCAGAAAAGATATTTGCCGAGATTATTGGGATAATTAGCAAAGATATCATCAAATAAATAACTAAAATCTCTCCTCTTTTCATTCTATTTTTTAAAAGGGTTCTTAGTTTTTAAACATTTCTTCCTTTTTTTATTCATATTCAATTCCTATTTTTTTGCTTCCTTTTAGCTCTTGAATACGCTGTCCAGATGTTTCTTTGGTCTCTTTCAAGCAATTCAGCTATTTCGCTGAATTTAAGCCCTCTTTCTTTCAAGCATACAATAACAGATTCAAGAACTGTTAATTCTTTGTTTTCAAATGTTGATATAGGCAGCATTATGCCCGCCTTTTTCATTTCAAATGGTCCTTTTTGTTTTTCCGTTGCTTTTTTGTAAGCTGTCCATATTGTCCTTTCGTTTCTTCCAAGTTCTTTTCCTATCTCTCTGTAGTTCATATTTAAGTTTTCTTTCATGTACTTTGTTATTGACTCCAATGCTCCGAGTTTCTTTGAGAAGATTGTTACTGGAATGCATAACTCTTCTTTAATTACTTCCAGGATTTCTTTTTTGCTAACTTTGTATTTTTCCTTTAACTTCTCTGTTATTGTCCTGACCATTTCTCTTTTATTCAAAGAATATTCTTCTTTCAGCTCGTCCATCACTAATCCTAATAATTTGATTAACCTGTCGTCTTCAACTTTCTTTTTCCCCCCCTCTTTCTCTCTCTTTCTCTTTTTTCCAGGTATTAATGCAGCCAGCAATACGCGGATTTCCCATGAACCATAAAATGAAGATGAATATGACTGTGCGGTTATGTCCTGAGGAACACCCCTTAGGCAGAAGAATATCTGTTCCTGTCCTGAAGTCTGGTTCCCATAATTCAAGGAATTGTTTCCCTTGCTAAAGTTAGTTCCATTTAATTGGCGAGATGTTGCATTTACCATTGTTGAAGCATTTATTCCGGCGCCGCACCCGTCTGTTACGTTTCCTATCGTGAAGTTATTTGCGAATATGAACTGCGTTGTAGTTGTTTCTCCACGGAGATTGTATGCTGTCGCGTTTATACTCAGGTTAAGTGCATTTCCTGTGTTGTTTATTGTTATAGGATTGTTAGTAGCAGTAATGTTTGTATTTGTTAGATTGATTTGGGACGGCCATGTCAATGCCGAAGGACTAAGGACCATTGCAGTCAGAAGATTAAATGTAAAATTAGTGGTTGAATTTTCAGCACTTGCCTCGCTGTTGTCTCTTGCAGATACATTGATTGTCCATACACCAAGCTCATCGAAATAATACATGCTTACATTGCATGTGAACATTTGTCCGTTGCCACCAGAACCAATGTTTGCGCATGTAAAGTTCTCCCTATTTGACTCTCCTGTCCTATTGAACCTTGCTCTTGCACTGCTTAAATTTATGTTTCCAGAGCCATCTGTATCATTCACAGAAAAATTCAGCAGAACAGACCGGTATCCTGCTTCAAGTGGATCCTGAGCAGAAACTGCCAGGACAAAAGGAATTGTCGGGGCTGCATTGTTAACTATTTTAACAACATAACTATTATTCAATCCAAACTGCCCTGTGGAATCATTGGCATAAACATTTATTGTCCTGTTTCCTTCTGCTAAATTTGTTAAAAACCCATTTGTTATGTTACACCAGCCAGACGAAACAGAAACTGTCTGGTTTGTTCCATTTGCGTCAATTTTACAGGCGCTGGGAGAAGTACCTGCATCAGTAACAGAAATATTTAATGTTAAAGTTTCTGTACTTGCCTTTATTGTGGCGTTTGCATAAAATGGGATGGTGATTGCCGGAGCAACTGTATCTATTGTTATTGTTCTGTTTGTTGAATTAAAGGCACAATTTCCTGCTTCATCACAAGTCTCTGCATTCCATAGATAAACACCATCAGAAGAAAAAGTATTATCCCAAGAAGTTGAGTTTGATGTTCCTGTAATGTTAGATGTTATTATTCCACTGAATTTGTATGTTCTAAGCTGTTCGTTTACAGTATCAATAAACGCCACTCTTGTTGAATTTAGGCCGGCTAATGCAGGGGCACTAACACCTGAAATTGATAGACTGTTTCCTATTTGAGACCAATCTGTCCCATTCCAATTATATGTTCTAAGATTGTCATTTGTATCATCAATAAATGCCACTCTTGTTGAATTTAAGCTGGCTAATGCAGGGGCACCAGTAAGTAAAATTGATAGACTATTTCCCACTAGAGACCAGTCTGTTCCATTCCAATTATATGTTCTAAGATTGTCATTTGTATCATCAATAAATGCCACTCTTGTTGAATTTAAGCTGGCTAATGCAGGGGCACCAGTAAGTGAAATTGATAGACTATTTCCCGCTTGAGACCAATCTGTTCCATTCCAATTATATGTTCTAAGCTGTTCATTTGTCTCATCAATAAATGCCACTCTTGTTGAATTTAAGCCGGCTAATGCAGAGGCACCAACACCTGCAATTGGTAGATTATTTCCCACTCGAGACCAATCTGTTCCATTCCAATTATATGTACTAAGATTGTCATTTGCAGAATCAATAAATGCCACTCTTGTTAAATTTAAGCTGGCTAATGCCGGAGTACCACCTGTAATTGATAGATTATTTCCTACTTGAGACCAATCTGTTCCATTCCAATTATATGTACTAAGCCTGTCATTTGCAGAATCAATAAATGCCACTCTTGTTGAATTTAAGCCGGCTAATGCAGGGCCACCAGCACCAATACCTGAAATTAATCGATTATTTCCCACTTGAGACCAAATAAATGCCGCGTTTGTTGAATTGTAATCTATCAACACCCCATTACTATCCCAAATATTCAAAGTAGAATTCTTCAAATTAATATTATCTGTCTGATTAAAAACAAAAATTCTTGTTGAATTATTTGAAAAAGTGTTGTTATCTGGAGAATAAAAGTTGGTTACTGGACTTGTCGTGTCTATCTGAACAACAAATGAATTATTCAACCCAAACTGCCCTGTAGAGTCATTCGCATACACATTTATTGTTCTGTTTCCAGATGCTAAATTAGTAAGGAATCCGTTTGTTATGTTGCACCATCCACTTGAAACAGTCACTGTCTGGTTTGTCCCGTTGATGTCAATCTTACAGGCACTTGTGGAAGTCGTAGCATCAGTAACAGAGATGTTTAATGTGAGTGTGTCTGATGTGCTTGTCTTCTTGGTTCCATTAACATAGAACGGCAATATTATAACAGGAGCAACTGTGTCAATCGTTATTGTTCTATTTGTTGTTGAGAACGCAGAATTGCCAGAGCTATCGTTTGCCCATGCTGCCCATATGTATTTTCCATTAGGAACCGCATCAACTGTTATATTCCAGTAAGTATCATTTATCGGAGAAGTGTTTGTCTGATTGGCAATCCAGCTTCCTGTCCAGTTCCCATACAATCTCAAATAGCTTAATGCAGTGTCGTCGAAAGCCTTTAATTCAAAAGTCACAGATGAATTGCTTCTGTTTACATTGTCTGCAGGATTTGTTCCGAATGAGGCGACAGGGTTTATGGCATCTCCTCCCGCTGCTGCAGGTCTGACAACTATTGTTCCAGCTCTCCACCCAAGTGATGTATTGATGGTAAACGTTCCAGGGTCATCTGAAGCCGCCGTCAAATTCTGGGTTGCCATATTTGGTTCACCAGCAGAGGCAACGTAAACACCCTGAATCTGGTTTTCGGTATAGCTCGTTGGAAATGCAGTAACCGATGCATCAGTGGTTGTAGTATCATGCCCATGAAAGGCAATAAAGAGATTGTTCTCTGCTCCCCATGATGCAGTAACAGAATCTGGATTAGGGGCTGTGCTTGAACCTGTCACAGTGGCAGAAATCTCAGGAGCAGACGACGCATGCGCTCCAGTAATCCGAAGTGCAATGGCTGAGAATCTCTCTGATTCGGACTTAGTGACAGTTAGAGTATCCCCACCCACCGCAATTTTCCAAGCCACCCCTAAGTTAGAGGTTGCGGACTTGTTCAGAATTTCGGTAAATCCACCGCTCCACGTTCTCGCCCCCCCTCCAACGTCTGTGGAGTGGATGACAATAAGTAAGTCACCCGACGCAATCCCAGCTGGCATCGTAATTACGTCGGCAAAATCGTTACTAGCCCTTGATGATGTCGCAGATGCAGCAACTATTGGAAATGAAGGGTCAATGATATGGTCAAATTCAATGGAGCCACCAGAAACACGAAGGTCAAAAGTGTCTTGGCTTCCTTGTAAGTTTGTTAAGAAAATCTTGTTATATTGATTTGAATTTAAAGAAGTAAACTCTGCAATTTTTATTGTCTCGTCAATTTCATAGACTTCAATTCTAGGATTTCCTAAAATAGTTCTTGGATAAATTGTTATATCCCTGTCTGGAGTTAAATTTCTCTCAAATACAACCCTAACATAATCTTCTGAGGGAATTGTCTCAGACCAAATATCATCTAAAGCTCTGACTTCTTCATAAATATCACTTATGAATCGCCTATTATTGTCGAGGTGTTCTGCTTTTGTTATTACAATTATTTCAAAAGTTTGTTCAGAAAGAGTTGGAGCAATCCAAGAAACATAATCATAAATTCCATTGTTGTCTGTGTCCTGAACGGAAGATGCTGAAATGTAAGTATCATTTTCAATCCAATGAATTTTTATTTTTGAAGGATTTTTGATATTAAGATTTTCATTTAAATTTGTAAATGCAAGAACGTTTTCATAATGGATTGTTTCAGGTCCAATAATTTTAATTCTCTTTCCTCTTCCAATTTCTTCTTCAACTGAATAAGGCGCTGGTGTTTCATAAGTAATTTCATAATTTGTAGCATTGTCCTGGATTTTGATTGCTGTTGCTATTTCTGGCTCTATGCCAATAGCTCCTCCTGTGAGTCTTCCGATGTTTCTGAAGAATCTTGTTAAGAATCCGCCTTCACCGGTTTCTGAAATCACAGCTCCTGTTATACTGAATTCTGCTTCTTGTTTTCCTGTTTCAGAAGGAAGAAGCTCTTCTTGGGAAGGACTCGAATCTTCTTTTGGAAGAGCCCCTTCTTGTTCTGAGTATGAAATTTTGTTTACAGAAATGTTTGTTGCCTCTGCAGGAAGTATTATTTTTGCCGTCGCTGGTTCATCCAAAGAAATAGTTTTTGTCCATTTGACTGGCTGGCCGAGAATTGCCTCGTGCTGTATCGTGCTTATAGCTGCATTTGCCTCGCTTATGGCTTCTGGCAGTGCCACTGGCTCCTGGACAAAAAAACCAGTCAATGCCGGCTGAAATTGATAAAAAGAAAATGCTAATAAAGAGATGATTATTGCTGAAATAAAAATCACCAAGAAATGTCCTTTGATGACATCTTTCTGGTATTTATTGATAAGAGCCCCGCACTCTTTTATGTAATTGTCATAATAAACAATCCATTCCCTTATTGTTTTCCCGTCGAATTTTTTGTATTCTGTTTTAAGGTAGAACTCACGAGAGATTTTATCTTTCAAGTAGTCTTGAAGAAGTTCGCGTAAATACCTTTCAAAATACTCTTTTCTTTCCTTAGCAACCCTAATTTTTTCTCTTAGCCCTACTATAGAAGCCTTGGCTAATCGAGTCCTTCCCATTACTTATTATGTATGTATTAATGCTTATAAATATATGTAATATTATAATTAATACTTATTATTTATGATTCTATTCAGCAAGATGGCAGAGACTTAAAAAATTTCCTGAATTAACTGATGTCAGACTAAAAATTTCCGGGTTCAGAATAAAATCTCATTGGAAATACCATTCAATCATATACATCTAATTTCAAAAAAGTTTTTAAACACAAAGTTCTTTAGACGCAATATGAGGAAAGAGGTTGATATTTCTATATTTGCCGCACTCATCGTGGCTGCAGCAATTCTCACTGTTTATTATCTCAATATAGGGCCCACAGGGTTTGCGGTTTTCCAGCAGGCAAACCAAACAGCCTTTGACGAAGGAACATACGGTAATGTTTTATATGGTGCAAATGTAAGCGCTGTCGTTTTAAATACAAGCGCAAATGCAACTTTCGGAACATACACATCAAAGGCTTTTGATTCCAACAATACGAATACGACATGGAACAACTTAACATGGCAGGGTGCGAATGTGGCCTTTGAAGTCAAGGCATGTTCTTTAGCTAACTGCTCTGATTCAAATTTTTCTGCAGCCACCAACTTAAGCAAGTTAAATCTTACAGGGAGATATTTCCAATACAGAACAACATTTGATTCTGCCAATGATACATTGACAAGCGTTGCAATTGATTATTCTGTTCCCGCCTCCCCTGTTGTGACTTCTGTTTCTATATCACAACCATCTGGAGCAATAAGTTCAAGAGTTGATATACCAATCCGATTCAATGCCCTTGGAACAGGTCTCCAGTGTTGGTATGGCGTTAAAAGCCCTGATGGAAGCGAAGTCATAGCAAACACCACCCTTTCAGGTTGCTCAAACTCAACATTTTCTGTTAGCGGAGACGGAGACTATGTAATCACTGTTTATGCGAATGGCTCTTCTGGATTTGCATTGCAACAATCTTCATTTTTGGTAAGCACTTCATCTCAAAATCAACCTGCAACAGAGGAAAACGAGGAAACTCCTGCGGAAACACAGCCGCCTCCAGAGGTTGCTGCCCAAGAACAACAGACAAAAACTACGCAGATATCTTTAATAGATGTTCCAAGCCAGGATATTATTCAGGGGAATTCAAGAAAATTAACACTTTCCGTGCAGAATACAGGAACAGAGGATGTTTCTTCCTGTGTACTCGGCGCAGATGATTCTGGACTGATAACTGTCAGCACTAACCCAACAGATCTTAAGCCTGGCGATACTTTTTCCTTTGATTTTTCTGTGAATGTTCCTGAAGAAACAGTTGTTGCAGAATACGTTCTTGAGTTATCTGTTTCATGTTCTGAAACAAGTGAAGTCAAAGACATTACAATCAATGTCCTTCAAAAGAAGCTTGACTTTAACATTACAAATGTGCAAAGAACAAGAGCGAACAGGGTAAGAGTTGATTATACCTTAACAGAACTTTCAGGAGAAAATCAGGATTTAACAATTTTCTTCTCTATAAAAGATGACTCTGGGTTGGAAGCTTCAAATGTTTCACAGAACAGCAGCATCGATGCGAACAAAACAGATGATTTCAGCGTAAATATACCAATAAATGAGTCTCTTGAAGGAAACGTGACACTGTCTGCTGCTTTCAATTCCCAGATTTTCTCCAACTCTGTCCTTGAACCAATAACTCTCGGAGCACCCACTGGCGGAGTATTAGGAGGATTTGTAATTTTCGGCGGAGAAGGAGTAACAGGGAATCTCGCAATCATAGTAATTGTTCTTTTAGCAATTATCGTTATATTCTTTGTCGCGAGAAAGATGAGAAAATCAAGGAAATTGTTTTGGAGTTCAAAAGAATAACCTAAAACAAATATCCAAACTTTTATATATCTATTTGTAGTGCCTAATATAATTTAATATAATTTTGTAAAAAAGGTTTACTATGGCTTTTATTGTCAAAAAAAACATAGGTGGCAGAGAATATTACTATCTTAATGAAAATAAGAGGATAGGTGGCAAGGTAAAAACAAAAACATTGGCCTATCTAGGAAAAAACAGGAAAGATGCTGAGAAAAAAGCAGAGGAAATAATAAACAAAATAAAAAATGAAGCCAGCGCTAAGGAAAACAAAAAAATTGAAGATAGAACCGGCAATGAAGACAATATTTCTGAATATAAGCTTGAACACAAAAAAACTTCAATAGATGAATTGGCAAATTTTTGCAAGGCGAAGGGATTTATTTTCAGGAGTTCTGATATTTATGGCGGTTTTTCCGGGTTTTGGGATTTTGGACATTTGGGCGTTGAACTTCTTAAGAACATCAAGGATGACTGGTGGAATTATTTTGTTCGGAGAAAAGATAATGTTGCCGGAATAGAGGCAAGCATTATTTCTCATCCTAAAACTTGGAAAGCTTCAGGACATATAGCTGGTTTTAATGTTAATGATTATCTAGTTGTCTGCAAAAAATGTAAGAGATCTAGCAAGGTTGATAAGCCAGATTTAGGAAAAGTGAAATGTGATAATTGCGGAGGGGAATATGACTGGGACAGTGCAAAAGTCGTCGAACAGATGTTTAAGACGAGTGTTGGTCCAGACAAACAAGAGGTCTATCTCCGCGGAGAAACAGCTCAAGCAATGTTCATGAATTTCAAATTAATAACCCAAACTTCAAGAATGCAGCTGCCTTTTGGAATTGCACAGATTGGGAGATGTTTCAGAAACGAAATTGCTCCAAGAGACTTCCTTTTCAGAAGCAGAGAATTTCATATAGCAGAGATAGAATTTTTTATTAATCCAGAAGAAACTAGGTGCAGTCTTCTTACAAAAAAACATCTGGACTTAAAGATAAAGTTTCTTGATTCTGAGTCGCAAAGAGCTGAAAAAAAGGAGCTAAAAGAAACAACTATTGGCAAAATCATCAAAGAAAAGAGACTTGTAGAATGGCATGCGTATTGGCTAGCTGAACAAATTCTTTGGCTGGACACCATTGGATTAAAAGACCTTAAAATAAGGGAGCATACAAAAGACGAGCTGTCCCATTACAGCTCTGCGACATTTGATATTGACTTTGATTACAGTTTTGGCAGCAAGGAAATAGCTGGAAATGCAAATCGCGGAACTTACGATTTGATGCAGCATCAAAAAGAATCTGGAGAAAACATGGAAGTATTTGATGATAAAGCAGGAAAAAAGGTTCTTCCAAAAGTCATTGAACCCACTTTTGGCGTTGAAAGGGTTTTTTTGGCTTTACTTTCCGGAAATTATTATAAAAACCCAAAGGGTGAAACTGTGCTGACACTTCCTCCGAAACTTGCCCCGATAAAAGCTGCTGTTTTTCCCATTGTCAAAGGGGCAAGGTTTGAGAAAACCGCAGGGCAAATTGCCAGGAACCTGAAACAGGAATTTAATGTGCTTTATGACAAATCGGGAAGCATAGGAAGAAGATATGCGAGAAATGACGAGATAGGAACTCCGTTTTGCATAACTATTGATGGGGATTCTTTGAAAAAAGAAGATGTCACCATAAGGGACAGGGATACAAAGAAACAGATAAGGGTTAAAATCTCAAACTTAAAGGATACCTTAAAAAAATTAATAGAGGCCGAGATTTCATTCGATGAGGCCGGGAAACCATTTAATTTTTAAATAGTGTTTTTTTAATCTTATAATGAAAGATTGTGTGTTTTGCAAAATAGCTGCAGGGCAAATTCCTACACAAAAAGTTTATGAGAATAAGAACTTTATCGCTTTTTTAGACGCTAATCCTAGAGGAGAAGGGCATACATTAATAGTTCCTAAAAAACACTTTAGCTCATTGATTGATTTGGACAAGGAAACTTCGGAAGACTATATTTCCACAATCAAAGAAGTCGCAAAAATTTTAATGGATAAACATAAGGCAGATAGTTTTAATCTAGTTATGAATAATGGCAAGGCGGCGGGACAGGTAATGGAACATACCCATTTTCACCTTCTTCCAAGAAAAGAAGGAGACAACAAAAGAGGAATTGTCCTTGCTTAATTTATTAAAAAATGGCTACACCAGGAGTTGAACCTGGGACCCCTAGCTCATGAGACTAGTGTTCTGCCGCTGAACTATGTAGCCAAAACTAAAAAACATAGTTGATTTAAAAGTTTTGAGGTAAGAAAAGATTACTTCTGTTTCCCTTCTTTGCTTAGCTTGGACAAGTATCCTGCGATTTGGTTCCTTATTTTTTTGCTCGGCATGGTATTTCCAAGAATTTTTTTATTTCTCTCAAAATCCTCGCTGAATTCTATACCTTTTTTTATGAGCTCTTTAGCAGATCTCTTTATTAGTTTTGATTTTATCTTTCCCATTTGTAAGATACCTACGGTTTCTTAAATTCGCAACTTCCTTCGTTGTGAATTTCGTAATTTAGTTAGTCTCATGAAATTGCTCACAATCATCTTCCATTTAATACAGAAAAGTTCACTTTTAAAGCTTATTATTTTAAACCGCGTATAGAAGACAAATTCTTTATGGCCTTGACCAATTCAGAGGTTTTTTTTGCAGGCTCGTTAAGCCCAACGACAATGTATGGAAGTCCAAGTGCACATACTTTATTGTGCGCCTTTACTATGTCTTTATCGCTTATTTTTTTCTTATTGTATGCAACCAGAATCTTTTCCTCTCCCTTGTCCCTGACTTTTAACACTATCTCCTTACTCCCTATATTTTTTGTGTCTAACAACTCTATGGAGTTTGCAGAAAGGAATTCTTTTATGCCCCCGAAGAATTTTTCTTTAACATCAGATGCCTTTTTCCTTTTTGTCCTTGCTGTTCTTTTTATCCTTTTTACTGTAACTAATTTTTCTTGTTTTTCAAGTACCAATGGCCTGACTTCTCCAATTTCTCTTACTTCCTTGGTTTCTATAACCAGGGGTTTTTCCTCTGCAGATTTGAATTTAGATTCAGGAACAAGAAAATATCGCCAGACAATTTCTTCACCAGATTTGAAGGGAATTGCAAAATCCCTTATCTCCCGCAAAGCCACCCCGATTGCAGGGCTTTGCTTGGAGTCCATTAGAAACTCTTTTTCCTTCAAAAGAAGAAAAGCCTCTTTTTCCTTGCTTCTGAGATACTGGGAAAAATTTTCCAAAGAAGATTCCTGTCCTGTCAGAAGATATAACCGTGAGCTGCCGACTTTCATATAGCTCATTTTGACTTTTTTCTCTGAAACAAGTTCTCCGAGAAAAGCAGAGGCAAAAAGCATGCTGGATTTTATTTCTCCAGCAATATGAACGGGAAGGCTTGGCCCCTTGGATTCTAAGACAGAAATTATGGTTTTTTTTATTTCTTCAGGATTCTGCATCATCTGAGAAAAGATGGAAGGATTATAAATTTTCTTGTGTTCAGAGAATTATGACTAAGGCTTTTCCCATCTTACCTCATAATAGCTGACATCTCCTTCTTCGTCCACTATTGCCAAAAGGAGGGCTTTCTTTGTCGAGTGAGCCACCCTGTTTTTCGCAGAAAATTCATGCCATGTGAATCTTCCTGACTCATGATCTACAAAAACAATCCATTTGGCATGTTTTTCTCCCGGCTGGAAACCACGTTCATAAACCCTAAAATCTGCCCCGAACTTCAGTGCTGTTTTTACCACATATCCCTTTTCCCTGAGATTCTTAAATACAGGATATTTTATGTCAATTCTTTTATCATTTGAATAAGCCTTTTTCATCAGCTCTTTGAAAGACAGCCATTCCTTTTTATTTGATACCTCCATCTTCCTTTTTTCTGTTAAAAACAAAGCTTCTGGCAAAGAATACTGGATTTTTTCCCCAACAGGCTCTCCAAAATGGCTCTTCCTGTAGAGAGAGAAAGCATCCTGGGAATTGCTAGCTATTGATGTGCCAATGAAATGAGCCTGAATCTTTTCCATGCTTTTATAAAAGGGAAATTGATATTTAAAATCTTCCAAAAACCATAAAAACAGCGCCAGTAAACAATATAAACTTAATTTTTATCTTACTAACATTATGGCTGAACATGGGCACAATTTTAAGAGTATAGAGCAAAAATGGCAGAAAAAATGGGAAAACTCAAAGATTTTCCAGACTAAGGAAAAAAAAGGCGTGAGAAAATTTTATTCCCTTGAGATGTATCCTTATCCTTCTGGGACAGGATTGCACATGGGTCACGCCTTCAATTACACTGTGGGGGATATTTTCGCGAGAATGAAGAGGATGCAAGGATTCAATGTCCTTTATCCAATGGGCTATGACAGTTTTGGACTTCCTGCAGAAAATGCCGCAATAAAGAATGGAGTCCATCCAAAAAAATATACCGAAAAAGCGATTGCAAATTTCATAAAACAGCAGAAAAACCTTGGATTGAGCTATGACTGGTCACGAGTGATTTTTACCCACAAGCCAGAGTATTACAAATGGAATCAGTACTTTTTCTTAAAATTCCTAGAAAAAGGCCTAGCATACAGAAAAAAAGCCCCTGTCAACTGGTGTCCGAAATGCCAGACAGTTCTCGCCAACGAGCAGGTTCACCAAGGAAAATGTTGGAGACATCAGGACACAGAAGTTGAAACAAAAAATCTGGAGCAGTGGTTCATCAGAACGACAAAGTACTCAGACGAACTCCTTGATAAAATTCATAGCCTGCAATGGCCATCCAGGATTAAGATAATGCAGGAAAATTGGATAGGTCGCAGCGAGGGCACAGAAATTTTTTTTGAAATAAAAGGAGAAAAGTGGCCCATCTTCACGACAAGGCCGGACACTATTTTTGGAGTCACGTTCATGGTTGTTTCTTCTCAGCATCTTCGTCTGATGGAACTTGTAAAACCAGATCAAAAAGATAAAGTTGAGTCTTTCCTGAAAAAAATCAGAGCCACAAAACAGGAAGATCTGGAAAATCTTGAAAAGGAAGGAGTCTTCACAGGATCATACGCTGTTAATCCTGCAAACAACGAAAAAATCCCTGTTTATGTTGGCAATTTTGTCCTTGCTGACTATGGCTCTGGAATGGTGATGTGTGTTCCTGCGCATGACCAAAGGGATTTTGAGTTTGCAAAGAAGTACAACATTTCGATAAAATTAGTGATAAAACCGAAAGACAAGGTTTTAAATGAAAAAAATCTGGACGAGGCTTATACCGGCCCAGGAATTTTAATTAATTCAGGATCTTTCAATGGCCTTTTTTCCGAGCAGGCAAAGGAAAAAATCACAAAGGCACTTGAATCAAAAAAACAGGGTCGCAGAAGAACGCAGTACAAATTTAGAGACTGGCTTGTTTCAAGGCAGAGATACTGGGGAACTCCCATTCCCGTGATTTACTGTAGCTCTTGCGGAATTGTCCCTGTTCCAGAGAAAGAACTGCCTGTAAAGCTGCCTGAAAAAGTGAAATTCGGAAAAGGAAATCCTTTGGAGACAGAGGAAAAATTCGTCAATGTGAAATGCCCGAAATGCGGAAACAGGGCCAGAAGAGAAACAGACACTATGGACACCTTCTTTGATTCCAGCTGGTATTATTTAAGATACTGCGACAGCAAAAATTCAAAAAAACCCTTTGACATAAAGAAGGTAAGTTACTGGATGCCTGTTGACCAGTATATAGGAGGCGCAGAACATGCAACGATGCACCTTATTTATGCCAGGTTTTTCACCAAGGCATTAAGAGACCTTGGTTTTTTCGGAAATTTAAAGATCGATGAGCCTTTTTTAAGATTGTTCAACCAAGGGATGTTACATGGTTCTGATGGCTTCGTGATGTCGAAATCTAGAGGAAACGATGTTCTGCCTGAAGAAGTCTCTGAAAAATACGGCATAGACACTGCAAGGCTCTTCCTTGTTTCCATGGCTTCAACAGACAAGGACATACGGTGGAGCGATGAAGGCGTTGAGGGGAGCATGCGATTCATCAGCAAGGTAATGGATTTTTTCTCGAGGAAAAAGTTCGGAAAAACAGATGCAAGAACAGAAAACAAACTGAACAAGACAATAAAAGAAGTTACATCATACATAGAAAATTTTCAGTACAACCTAGCTGTGATTGCAATAAGGGAGCTTTTTAACTACCTGGAAAACGGAACTGATAGGAAAACAACAGAGACTTTTCTGAAACTGCTTTCGCCGTTCTGCCCCCATATATCTGAAGAGCTTTGGCACAGGCTTGGAAATAAAACATTCCTTTCATTACAAAAATGGCCTGTGGTAGATGAGAGAAAGATAAATCCTGAATTTGAGAAAGAGGAAAAAACAGTTGATGGGCTGATTAACGACGTGAACAATGTTTTTAATATCGTAAGAAGCAAGGGAAAAGATGTTAGCAAATTATACATTTACACTCTTCCTAATGAGAAAAATACATATACTAATAATTTAAATGAAATCAAGAAAAGGACAGGGCTTGGTGTTTTTGTTTATTCTGTTTCGGACAAGGGAAAACATGATCCTGAAAACAAATCCAAAAAGGTAAAACCAGGAAAGCCCGGCATTTATCTTGAGTAATAGCCGTTCATTAGATACTTTTTTATAATTATTCGGCCTTTTGAATTATATGCGGTATAAATTGGTAAAAAAGAGGTCTTTTTTCCGATATGATGAAAAACAAGAATTTTTCCTTTCCTTGGCTTTATTTCTTGTTTTCTTGGCTTTAATTATGCTGATTTTTAAAAGCCCTATTGATTTAACAAAAACTAAGACATGCGGGGATTCCAGTCTTTATGGAACTTGTTCTGTTGTAAAGCCGTATTATTGTGATGATGGTTCTCTTGTTGAAAAAGCCTCTGTATGCGGCTGCTCTGAATCTTCTGAAAGATTAGGCGATTCCTGTATAACTAATCTACAAACAGAATCTAAAAATCTGGCTCTAAAATATATCCTCGATGGAGAAGAAAAAACCCTTAATTTCCGGGTTTACAAGGGTTTGGCAGACCATCTTTCGGTTTTACCTCCAGGAATATCTTATGTAAGTGGGGAGAAACCCGTGAGAGCTGACTTCATATTCAAGAAAATAAATGAAGATGAGCAGAGAAAACTTCTCTTGCCTTTAGTTATAAAAATAAAGAATTTGACAGACGATAAAGAGGAGCAGGCAAGGATAGCGATAAGCCTTGTTCAGAATATGCAATATGGATTTTCAAACAAGACAGAAGGCTTTTTCGGAAACAAGGTGAATTATTCAAGGTATCCTTATGAAGTCTTATACGAAAGCAAGGGAATATGTGGGGAAAAATCAGAGCTTCTCGCATTTTTGCTTCGTGAGATAGGGTATGGCGTTGTATTGTTTTATAATCAGGAAGAAAACCATGAATCGTTGGGAATCAAGTGCCCACAGGAAGAAAGCTATAAAGGAACAGGATACTGTTTTGTGGAAACAACAGGGCCATCAATAATAACAGATAACTCCATAGAATATGTCGGAGGCATAACGCTGGATTCCCAGCCAGAAGTTATTTTCATTTCTGACGGAGAGAGCCTGCCTGAAGGTCTTCAAGAATATAAGGATGCGGAAACAATGAAGAGAATAAGACAAGGAAAATTCGTTCTATTCAGGGATTTGAAGCTTGAATATCTTAAAGAAAAATATGGTTTAGTTGAAGAATATAATTTGGAGTGATTGTTACTTCTTTAAAAGAACAACGAAATAGAAATATTTATAAACATTATATTCTGATAAAAATCATGGTTACAGAAACAAAACCAGCATTCAAAGGAAGGCCATTAGTGGAAATATCATCAGTAGTTCCTCAAATAGGACTTTTGGAAGGAGATTTTGGTAAAGCATTCCTTGAAGAATATCAAGGAAGAATGAATTCTGATTATAATGGAAACTCTACATTGAATGTTCTTAGATATAATGGAAATGTAGTTACTGGATCAAATCCATTTTCTGTAGTTCTTGCAAATCAAATTCTTAGACAAGAAGGCTTGAGAACAGCTTCCCAAGCAGACTTAGAAACAGCTATGAGGATTGGAGCTATGAATTTCAGAGGAACATATGAAGACACAGCTTTAGTTTTGAGAACAGAAGATGATAAAGACTATT
This sequence comes from Nanoarchaeota archaeon SCGC AAA011-D5, assembly GCA_000405225.1. Taxonomy (GTDB): domain Archaea; phylum Nanobdellota; class Nanobdellia; order Pacearchaeales; family GW2011-AR1; genus ASMP01. The sequence goes on from ASMP01000001.1 coordinate 53,252, forward strand.
CAAGAAATACCCATTTAGCTAAAGACTTAGGAAGACAACTTAAAGAAAGGGGATTAAAATTCGGAGCTAAAAGCCCTGTAGTTATTCCTTTGACTGGTCTGGATCTTCAAAGAGCAGAAAATGAATATGGTTTGACATTCAAATTAAGAGAAGACGCAGAATTTTACGAAGCACCTATTTTGACAAAAGAAGGAAACTTCAATTCAGAAGATATTGATGAAAGAACAGGATTGCCAAAACAAGTTAAAGGTGGAAATAGAACTCTTTACTCTAGAAATTCTGGGCTTTCCGGGTTGTTCTTGTACGGCGGCCTGGACCTGTACTCGTACTACGGGTACTTGGACTTCTCCTTTGAGTATGGCAGGGTGGTTCTTGTTAGCGCCGCAGGCGCGCGCGCCGATTTTGACCAAAGGCTGACAGGACTTGAAACTCAAAGACAAGAAGCACATCAGGCATATCTTGCTAAATTATCCCAATTAAGAGATAACATAGACAGTGAACTTAAGAGATCACAGTAATCTGTTAAATTTATAAAATATTTTTTCTTTATATTATTCCTAGCCAATGCTTATTTAATCTACAACCCTACTCCACAACAGCTTTTATTCTTCTAATTCCTGCTGCAATGGCTTCTTCCTTGATTATCTTTAATCTGCCAATTTCCCTAGTATTTTTTACATGCGGGCCTGTACAAATCTCTCTTGAAAAATCTCCGATTGAATACACAGAAACAATTTCAGGATATTTTGCACCGAATTCTGCCTGGGCGCCAGATTTTAATGCATCTTTTAATTTCATTTCATTGCTAATGACCGGTAAACCCTGTTTGATTTTATCATTAACTAAATTTTCCACTTTTGAAATCTCCCCATCCGTCAGTTTTCTCGAGAAACTGAAATCAAACCTTAAGCGCTCAGGCGTTATGTTGGAGCCTCTTTGCTTCACTTCGGGACCTAGAACAGCACGCAATGCCTGATTTAATAAGTGGGTTGCAGTATGAAGACGTGTTGTTGCGACTGAATGGTCTGCTAGGCCGGATTTGAAAATACCAGCAGAAGTTTTTCTTGATAGCTCTTGGTGTTTTTTTAGTTCTTCTTCGAAGCCCTTCATATCTAATTTGATTCCTCTTTCTTTTGCGATTTCTTCTGTTAACTCTACAGGAAATCCGTAACTCTGATAAAGAAGAAATGCCTGCTTGCCGGATAAAGATTTTCCATTGGCAATTTCATTAAACACATTCAGCCCTGCTTGAAGAGTCTTGTTGAATTTTTCTTCTTCTTCTGTTAAGTCTTTTAATATTTTTTTTCTGTTGCTTCTTAAATCCATGTAATCATGATAAACTTCAAAAACAGGCAATGCCACTTCACCAGTGAAATTTTTCAGGCCTAAATTCCTTCCAAATCTTACAGTTCTTCTTATCAGTCTCCTTAGGACATAACCCTGGCCAATATTGCTTGGTAAAACACCTTCAGCAGTGATGAAAACAGCAGCTTTGATATGGTCAGCGATTATTCTCATTGTCTTTTCATTGCCTTTGTATTTTTTTCCGGAAAGACGTTCAATCCTTTTTATGATAGGAAGAAAAACCTCTGTCATGTAATCATCATTCAAGCCATTCAGGACAGCAAGGGTTCTTTCAACACCCATTCCGGTGTCAACGTTTTTCTGTTGCAAAGGGAGGAATTTTCCATCTGATGTTTTGTTGTATTGCATGAAAACATCATTCCAGATTTCCAGCTCTTTTCCAGAGCTGTCTTTTATAAACATCTCTGTGTCTGGTCCGCAAGGCCCTGTTTTTCCTGCAGGCCCCCACCAGTTATCTTCTTTTCCAAGGAACCTTATTTTCTTGATTCCAAGAGATTGCCAGGCATCAGCAGATTCTGTGTCCCGCGGGACACTTAAAGATTTGTCCCCTTTAAAGCAGGCCACTGATATTTTTTTGGAATCAATGCCAAGGATTTTTGTCAAAAACTCAAAACTCATTTCTATGGCTTCTTTTTTCCAGTAATCTCCAAGGCTCCAGTTGCCAAGCATTTCAAAAAAAGTATGATGGAAAGCGTCTCCCACAGAATCTATGTCTGTTGTTCTAATACACCTTTGATTGCCCGCCAGTCTTTTTCCAAAAGTATGCCTCTGTCCCAAGAGATAAGGAACAAGGGGGTGCATGCCCGCTGTCGTGAAAAGAACTGTTGGATCATTCTTGGGTATCAGGCTTTCATTTGGTATGATTTTGTGCCCCTTAAAACGAAAAAATTCAAGATACTTTTCAATCAACTGTTTCCTGGTTATCATCTGCTTTGAAAGGAATGGTGTTTTTAAAAAGTATTTGATTAGAACCACTCCGTTAATAAATGAAACCGTGCTTAACTGAATTATATAATCATGACTTTTAAAATACAGGCTCTTCTATTCAGATGTTCTGTCTTTGCAATTCAGTGAGCCTTCTCTGTATCTCTCTTAACTGGGATTCTATGTCCCCTTCGCCACCTTTGCCATATGGCATGCTTTTTGTTTCCTGGCTTTTTTCGATTAGCTCTTTCCTTTTTATTATCTTTGGAATTTTTAGGCTTGGGAGAAGGCTCTGCAGCTTTCTTATTTTTGCCTTCACTTCTTTCATTTTTCCATATAACCTTGCTTTAAGCCTAAGTTCTTCCATTCTTATTTCCCCGTATTTTGCGATTCTTTTCGCAACCTTCAAAGAACCCAGTTCCGAATAAAGAATACCTCTTTTAGCCTTCAAAGCTTCCATATAATCCAGCCTTATATGTATGACATTTTCAGAAGACATTTTATACCTTGGAGAAAATATCTCTTCCCATTCTTTCAATTTCCATTTTCATCCTCTTTAATTCATCTTCCCAGGAACGCAGCTCTGCCTCTTCTTTCTCCTTCAATCCCCTGGTTTCTGCTAAAGCTCTCTCTATTTCAGATATCTGGTTTTTTATCCCCTCAAAAATCCTTAGCCCCTCCTCAAACCTGTCTATCCTTACAAATAAGGGTTCTGCCTCTTGCTTAAAACTCATCTTTTCTTCCCTCTCGGGAAACTCTCTCATCTCTCTTTCATCTATTTCTTCTGATAAAGGTTTTCTCAAAGGCCCACGCATCATCCTCATCTTATCGTCAGGAGATTCGTCTGCGTAGAAATCCCCTTCACCTCTTTCCCCAGAAACTGCGTCTTTTATACTATCACGGGAAAATTTCTTTCCGATAGAATTTGAAGGGAAACTCGGAAGCTGATGAATTGTTTTATCCGCAGCAAGTCCCATATAAGGAAACTCGGGAAGCCTTGGAAGTTTTGGCAATGAAGGAATCTCAGTTTCACTCTTTTTCTCTTTTTTGCCAAACAATCCCATTTTTTCTATATATATTTTGAGATATATATAAAATACAATACAGGTTTAAAAACTTATTTACCATAAAGACTAATTAACACACCAGAGAATTACCATATTTACTGAAACCGAGGCAAACCCCACATCACTTGACAAAAGTTGACCGAAAGGTATTTATTTGAACCTAATTTAATGATAAAATGTTAAAAAATTTGCTAAAAGAAGTAATCTCCTTAGTCGCCGGAAAACAGGCTGAGGACATAATAAATATTCTTGATACACAAAAATATATCAATGAGTTTGTAATAGCTAAAAAACTGAACCTTACTATAAACCAGGCAAGAAATATTCTGTATAAAATTTCTGACCATGGCCTGGTTTCTTCTATAAGAAAAAAAGATAAAAGAAAAGGATGGTACACTTATTTCTGGAAGATAGAAATTCTGAAATCTCTGGAGTTTCTTAGGGAAAATTTGCTCAAGAAAATAGAAAACACAGAACACCAGATGAAGAGCAGAGAGACAAAAAGATTCTATGTCTGTCCGAGATGCCATATAGAGCTCAGCGAAGAAAATGCCCTGATTAACAACTTTACCTGTAACGAATGCGGCTCGATATTGGTTCTTAAAGACAACACTAAATTAATAAAAGATTTAAGAAAAAATAAAGAAAGACTTGAAAAAGATTTAGGGATAGTCAAGGAGGAAATACTGAAGGAAAAGGAGAAGGAGGAAAAAAAGAGGATAAAAGAAATAAAAAAGGAAAAAAGAAAAACAAAAAGGAAATCACAGATTTCCAAGCTTTCTAAATGGAAAATAAAAAAAGGACAAAGTTCAAATCTAAAAAAATTAAAAAACACAAAACCAAAAAAAACAAAAGGAAGAAAAAAGACCTCCAAAAAAAGAAGATAAATGACCAGGAACTATAGAATTTACGAAAGAAATGCAGGTTTTTTTAGCTCCCTTAGCGTAACTTCTATTCTTATTTTGATAAATATTATGGCCTTTATTTTTTTCCTGGTTTTGCTAAGTTCAGAAACCATCTCTCTGGATTTTGTTGCCATTAAACCGTCGAATATTCTTCAAGGAAACTATTTGTGGACTTTCATTACAAGCATGTTCATGCATGCGGGATTTTTTCATCTTCTTGTTAATATGCTTTCTCTCCTTTTTATAGGGTCTTTCATTGAAAGGATTCTCGGAAAGAGGAGATATTTTTGGTTTTACATAGTCTCCGGTTTATTTGCTGGCCTTTTCTTTGTCCTTTCATCTATGATTTTTGTCGGCGATATAGATACATTTGCGGTAGGCGCTTCAGGAGCTTTATTTGGCATTGCTGGTTTAATGGTCATATTAACACCAAATATGCCCCTATACCTCATGTTTATTCCAATTCCCATCAAAGCAAAATACGCAATACCGGGAATGCTTGCCGTTCTTTGGCTTATTTCTGTTACTGCAGGAGTCCCCATAGGAAACACCGCACACCTTGGAGGGCTTTTGGCAGGAGTTGTTTATGGAATCTATCTTAAAAATAAATACAGGAGAAAAACAGAATACATAAGCAGGTCCTTTAGATGATAAAAAATAAAAGAAAGGGGTTTTTTAGAGAAAATTATAGGGAAAGCATAGGTTACATAAAAGATTCCAGAAATTTCATCTATTCAATAATGATTATTTTTTTATCCTTTTCTTTTATAGGCTTCTTTGTCCCTGCTCCGCCTATGCTTGAGGCAAGGATTCTTGAATTTATTGAGGAGTTGCTTAGAAAAACAGGCGGGCTGTCTCAGTTAGAACTAATTAAATTCATATTTTTTAACAATATTCAGAGCAGTTTTATTGGAATGCTTTTCGGAATTATCCTTGGGATCTTTCCGGTAATTGCCGCAGTGGCAAACGGATATCTCCTCGGTTTTGTTGCAGAAAAAACAGCGGAAGCAGAGGGGATTTCTATCCTCTGGAGGATTTTTCCGCACGGAATATTTGAGCTTCCTGCCCTCTTTATCTCCTTGGGACTCGGGTTAAAAATAGGAACTTTTATATTAAAAAAAAATAAGCTAAAAACCCTTGCCATCTATCTTTTAAAATCAATAAAAGTTTTCTTTTATATAGTTGTTCCTCTTCTTATAATAGCAGCGGTAATAGAGGGGAGTCTGATTTTCTTATTTTAGGTTAACAATTATTTTCCGGGATTTGGAAATCCAAAGATTATTCCCTTAGGTCATTTATCCCAAGGAGAATTAGGAGCAGAGCTATTATTATTACTAACCAGAAAATCCCACCCTTCAGAAAAATCCACGCAGCATGCAAAAGATTAAAGTCCTTTCCAAATAAAAGCCAGGAATAGGCAGAAGATGCCCAGGCTGCCAATATGGCCCCAACGAGAAGAAGTACACCAACAAAAAGCTCCAGCCACTTATTCATTTTAATAGAAGAAAGCACTTATTTAAAAAGATTATGCCTAAAAAATACATACTTTAAAAATCAATTTAAGATAGTTTTATAAATCCGCCATTTTTATGAAAAACATGAATGTTGAGATTTTGGAAAGTTTACCGATTCCCGTTTACTAATATAATTATAATTTTCATTCTATTAGTTTTTCTCTTAAATTAAAACAAACGTATAGCTTAAAATGAAAAAAATAACAGAAAAGGAAAAAGAAGAAATTGCAAGGAAAAACCTGTTCAGGGAAGGAGAAGAAATTTCAGGCGTAGCTATTAGGGGGTATGATTTTAGCTCAGGCCCTGATTACGGAAAAATTGTCAGCAGTTTCCACGGAAGCGGTTTTCAGGCGACCAATCTTGCTAAGGCGATTGAAATTATCAACAGAATGATTGCGGAAAAGGCAAAAATTTACTTCGGATATACTTCAAATATTGTCAGCTCGGGATTGAGGGAAACGGTAAAGTTTCTTGTTAAAAATAAAAAAGTTGACATATGCGTCACAACCGGGGGAGGGATTGAAGAAGACATAATAAAATGTCTCGGAGATTTTATTCTTGGGGATTTCAGGGCAAAAGGCTCCGACTTAAAAGCCCGTTCAGTAAACAGGATTGGAAATATTTTTGTTCCAAATTCAAGATATGTGAAATTTGAAAAATTTGTTATGCCAATTCTTGAAGAGCTTTATCACGAACAAAAATCAAGAGGGAAACCGTTTACAACATATGAAATTGTCTGGAAACTTGGCGAGAGAATTGGCAATGAAAGAAGCATTTGCTACTGGGCATGGAAAAATAAAATAAAGATACATTGCCTGACTATTATGGACGGAAGTCTTGGCGATATGATTTATTTCTTTAAGCACAAACATGAGGATTTCGTTATTGACATTTCTGAGGACGTTAAAGAACTCAATAATTCTACAATAGGATTGGATAAATCAGGGGTCATAATTCTTGGTGCAGGAGTAGTGAAACACAGCATCCTCAATGCAAACATGTACAGGAATGGAGCAGATTATGCTGTTTATATCAACAATGCACATGAGTTTGACGGAAGTGATGCCGGGGCTCTGCCTGAAGAAGCTGTTTCATGGGGGAAACTGACCCCTGAAAGCAAAAGAATAAAAGTATTTGGGGATGCAACCATATTGTTTCCGATAGTTGTCGCCGAGACCTTTGCCAAAAAATAATTTCCCTTTCCCATAAAAATTTATATATGTGTGATATTTTTAACTTCCATGGCAGATGAGGGGATAAGACAGATAAAAGAGGATAAAAATCCCGGAATAGTCTTTCTGGAAGAAGAGCATCCAGATACCTCTATTTTAATTAAAGACAGCATGAAAAAAAATAGTGGAAATATTGAAGAAACCGAAAAGGAAATAGGCCATCTTGGTGTTTTAAAGATTTTTTCTCCAGGAACAGCTATAAGGACAGCTCTCGATGATATCTCAAGAGCGCGAATGGGTGCATTGATAGTTGTTGAAAAAGAAGGCCTTTCGGAAGTAGTTGAGGGCGGGTTCAGAGTGAACTGCAAATTCAGCGCCCAGAAACTTGTGGAACTGGCGAAAATGGACGGCGCCATAATTCTTTCCCGGGATCTGAAGAAAATTTTATATGCAAATACCCTCCTAACACCAAGCACTAAAATTCCTACTAAGGAGACAGGAACAAGGCACAAGGCAGCAGAAAGAACCGCGAAGCAATTTGGAACAATAGTTATTGCCGTCTCTGAAAGAAGAAATAAAATAACTATCTTTTTCAAAGATGAAGGACACCTTCTGGAAAAAACCTCTGAAATCTTAAGGAGAGCCGCGGAAACTCTGCAGATACTGGAAAAACAAAAGGATATCTTCAATGACCTTATCTCCCATTTAAATGTGCTGGAAATTACTAACCTTACAACGACGAGAGATGTTTGCAGCGTTTTACAGACCATGGAGAATGTAAGGAGAATTTCTGAAAACGTAAAAAGATATCTAATAGAATTAGGTAAAGAAGGGACCATAGTCAGTATGAGGCTAAAAGAACTCACGAAAAATCTCGGAAGTGAAAGGGAGCTGCTGCTGAAAGATTATTTTGCACAGAGACATTCAAAAGCAAACGAAATATTAAAAAATGTTAATTTTGATTTTTTATTAGAAACCTCTAATATATCCAGGATATTGTTCGGAGAAATGAATGATAAACCCGTTTCCCCAAGAGGACTGAGAATCCTGAATAAAACAAATCTCCTTGAAAAGGACATAAAAACATTACTTGACACTTTTGGAAGTCTGGAAAAAGCATTCGATTCAGACAGGGAAACGCTTGCAAGCATATTCAAAAATGAGAACCTCATTAATTCAATAACCAGAGACTTGAAAAATTTAAAGGAGAAAATTTTAGTAGGAAAAAGTCTCTAGTTAATTTTGATGATAAAAACCTTTATTAACAATTTTTATATACCGGTCTTTCGAATTAAATCAATGCTAACAAGAATACAGGTTAAAGAAATAAAAGAGCATCTGGAAAAATCACAAAACCCTCTTTTTTTCTTTGATAATGATCAGGACGGCCTGTGCTCATTCCTGCTCCTCCAAAGATGGCTTGGGAGAGGCAAAGGAGTTCCCATAAAATCTTTTCCCGATTTAATTCCTGAATACTTCAGAAAAGTAAAGGAATTGGGGGCAGATTATGTGTTTGTACTTGACAAACCGCTGATTTCAAAAGGCTTTTTTGAAGAAATAAGAAAGGTAAATATTCCTGTGGTATGGATAGATCACCATACCATTGACTGGACCCTTATTCCTCAATTTGTAAATTATTACAATCCCCTCTTAAACAAAAAAAAGAGCAACGAGCCTATTACAGCTCTTTGTTATCAAATAACAAAAAGAAAAGAGGACATATGGATTGCCATGGTAGGATGCATTTCAGACGGATTTGTTCCTTATTTTTACACGGATTTTGAAAAAAAATATTCTGATTTATCCACAAACTCTATGGAAGCATTCGATCTCCTTTATAAATCCCAAATAGGAAAGATAGCCAGAATATTAAGCTTTGGCCTTAAAGACAGAACAACCAACGTAATAAACATGCTGAAATTTTTGATAAAAGCTAAAAGTCCCTATGAGGTTCTTGAAGAAAATTCTAAGAACAGCTCCTTTCATAAAAGATTCAACCAGGTTAATGCAAGATATACAAGACTTTTGAACAAAGCCATAATCCTCGGAAAAAAAGCAGACAGAATTCTCTTTTTTCAGTATGGAGGAGACTTAAGCATAAGTTCTGAATTGTCGAATAATTTAAGCTATATTTTCAGGGATAAATTAATTGTTGTAGCTTATGTAAAAGGAGCAAAGACAAATATCTCGACAAGGGGTGAAAAAATACGAGAAGCTTTTTTAAAATCTATAGAGGGTCTTGAAGGCGCGATAGGCGGCGGCCATGAAAACGCTGTTGGTGGCCAGATTAAGACAGAAGATATTGAAAAATTCAGGGAAAATCTCAAAAAGATTTTAAATTAGTTCTAGCGATGCTGATTTAACGAGAACTTGGAAAAATCTTGAAAAATACATTTCCAAAAAAATAACACTCCAGAACAGAAATATATAAAAAGCATTTTTTCTTAAAAAAGCAATGAGTGCCGAGTTTAGTCGCGGTGATGAAAAGTGTAGACCCCAATTTGCTGTTTGGGACGCTGCTATGTTTGCACTCAAAAACATAAAATCAATTAAATACAACAATTCGATTTAATTCAGAGTTCTTTTAGACCTGGATTGGATTGAATATATTTCTTATTTAATTTACTTCGGGTTTGAGGGAAATTCTGTTTTATCTCTGAATTCACGAATATAAAAAGGAAAATGGAAAATGTAGTGAAAGTGACCGAAGAAACCCGTGTCCAGAGAGAGCTAAATCTCTTACTGGAAATGACCTTGAAAATGGAACACGAGCTCAGTGTCGCATTACTCTCTGAAGAATAAGGTTTTGTGATTTTATGGCTTGGGGCTAGTAGCTCTTGGCTATATACACAACCACATTTGCACTAGTATTGCAAATTATGCATTTTCCGAAAGGCTTTTCATTTCTGTCTGCCAAAGTCCCACGCACCTCTGCACCTATTTCTTTCTCAACATATTCTGCGCATTTTTCTCCTTTTTTCTCTGTTGAACAGAAATTTACTCTCGCGATTTTTCCTTCCTTTAGTATTTTTCTGATGTCTTCCTTTGTCTTGCAGCTGACAGTTTTCCCTTTCATGTTATTGTCTGCCCTTGTTTTCAGCCTTTTGTCGTAAGCCTCTCCTAATTTTTTTATATAACCAAATTTGCCTAATGGGGCAGTTGTCTTCACTCCCGTGTCTCTTGTGAAAAGAGTGAATTTTTTTCCTTTGAGTTCTTTTTCCCCGATTTCTATCCTAAAAGGGACTCCCTTCAGCTCCCATTCATGGAATTTCCACCCAGGAGTGGAATTTTCATCAGAGTCAAGCTTTGTCCTTACGCCATTCGCTTCTAATTTTTTCATTATCTCTCCCGCATACTTCAAAATCTTGGATTTGTTTTTTACAGTGTAGATAGGGATTACAACTGCCTGAACAGGAGCAATTTCAAAAGGAAGAACAAGGCCTTTGTCATCTCCGTGCGTTGAGATTACTGAAACAAGAATTCTGGACACTGCAGGCCCATAGGCTGTTGTGTAAAGGTATTCTTCTTTTCCTTCTTTTGTCGTGAATTTTGCGTCAAATGCCTTAGAGAATCTCTGACCCATGAAATGCGTTGATGGCTGCTGAATAAGCTTTCCGTCAGGCATTAAGACATCTGATCCTATTGTATATTCTGCACCTGCAAACTTGTCCCAAGAAGGGCGCCTGATTGGAAGGAATGGAATTCCGAATTTTTCATACAGAATTTTTCTTGTTGTGTCTATATCTTCCTGAACTTGAGCTTCTGCCTCTTTTTTTGTTGCAAATGCATCATGACATTCTATCCAATAAAATTCCCTGCCTCTTACCAAAGGCCTTGTTGATTTTGTGTCATATCTGAATACAGAACCTCTCTGGTAAAGTTTCAGGGGCAAGTCCCTGTGGCTTCTTACCCATAGAGCGAACATCGGGGTGAAGACGGTTTCGCTTGTAGGTCGGAGGGCAAGTCTCTCTTCTTTACCATTTTTGCCTTCTTTATCAGTTTCAAGCCAGAAAACTTCTGGTGCAAATCCTTGAATGTGGCTTTCCTCTTTTTTTAGATTTGATTCCGGAATCACAGAAGGCATTATCACTGGAAGATGCCCCTTATTCTGCAACTCTTTTTCAAACATGTCGTAAAGCCTTTCAATTATTAATGTTCCCCATGGTCTTATTATAACAAACCCCTTTATTCCAAGCCTTAAGTCAACAATTTCTGCTTTTTCTATTATCTGCGAATACCACTCAGAAAAATTCTCTGATTTTTTTACCGTCAGCCCTTCCTTACTTTTGCTATTCTTAGATGAATCCTTATCAGACTGCTTGGTCATTAATAAAATTAGAAAGAATATTTAATAAATGTTTTGGGGGCTAAATTATGGTTTGATTTAAGGCTTCAAGAGCGATGTTATTCACAGCAATCTTTATGTGGTTTGATTCAAGAGCAAATCCAAGATTTTCTCCACCCGCTACCTTGAAGTTATTTATGCCTATGGCCTTTCCTTGTTTATCTATCAAAGGCCCTCCCGAGTTCCCCGGATTAAGAGCAGCATCAATTTGAGTGTATGCCTTAAGACTGCTTGGTCCTTCTCTGTGGATTCCTGAAACAATCCCTTCAGAGACAGAGAATACAAGACCATAGGGATTTCCTATGGCAATTACCTTTTCGCCAATTTTTACATTGTTAGAATCCCCCAAATCAAGAGCCTTATAATTCCCCTGTGCTTTTAGCAAAGCTATGTCTAATTTATTGTCGTATCCTATGAAATTTAAACTAATCCTTTCGCCTTCATAATTTATTGCATGAACTCCTGTTGCAAGATTCCCTCTTTCGTCTGCCAAAACATGGGCATTTGTTATGATGTACCCTTCCTCATCTATAATAAATCCTGTTCCCTGGCCAGAATCTGTTCTTATGATTACAATAGAAGGAATTGAAGATTCGATGATTCCCGAGAAGTCTTCGCCTGCTGAGGCCTTCAACAAATCTATCTGCTGCTGTTTTTCTTCCAGGCTCTTACGTATGGAAAGAAGGGCTGAAGACATTTCATCAATCTGTGTCTGCGTTGATTTTTGAGTATCGGATATTTTTTTGTCAAGCAAGCCATAATTAAGTTCCTGCCTTCCAAAATTAATATAAGTGAAAACACTTACAGTTACCATAAGGATTATCAGGAGAGTACTTGCGCTTCCTATAATCCATTTATGATGCGGCTTGAGAGTTATATGATGATGGACAATTGGCCTGTGGTTTTTGTTTTTGAATGGCATTTTAATAATTACTTATTCATGTTTATTAATTTTCCTTCTTGCCAATATTCATAGAAGGGGCCGATGAAGGCTCCAAAGGTGAAAAACCAAACATGTTCTTCAAGAGGTATTCCAAGAATGATTATTTTTCCTATATTTTGGAATAACCAGAATTCATCAAAGAATCCAGGTGTTATTAAATTAAGTATATGATATCCGAGAATTGAAGCAACTAGAATCAATAAACCAGAAACCAGTGAATCTTTTATCAGATCTTTTCTTTTAATATAAACTATTAAAGTGGGAATAATGAAAGAACTTATTGCAGATATAAAACTGTTTAAACCAAAAATAAAAAAACTTGACAAAAAAATAACTAACATACCCAAAATTAGAAATCGAAAACTTAAATTTTTTCTTTCTTCTTTAAGTTTTTTTATCTTTTTTATTCTAATTCTCTTATTAAACAAATGTTCATAAATTACTGAAGAAACTCCGCCAATACCAAACCCAAAAAGGAAATCCTCAATTCCAATAGATGTTCCTGTTATAGTTAAAGGTTTCCACCAATCCAAAATATGTACTTTTTCCAAGAAAGGACCTAAAATGCCAAAGATTAAAGAGAGAACCAGCATTTCTTTTCTTGTGTCTTTTCTATATAAAAATAAAACCAACCACAAAACTAGCAATATTAAGTCTCCAATTAAGTATGTATACTGATAACTCACCATCTTCTTTGATAATGAACAATACCAACAAATAAAAACCTTTTTATTGCTTTAATACTTGCTTTTTAAAGGGCCTGTGGTGTAATGGATGTCCTTTAGATGTTTTCTGACCTTTTTTGTACCCATCTTCTTAAGCTTCTTTTTTAGTTCCCTGTCTACTCTAATTAGATAAATCTCTGGATAATTCATTTTCTTGCTTTTCCCCGTCATAATATCTTATAGTTCTTTAACTTTATAAATATTTTTGTAATACAAATATATGTTGTATCATCATAAAGCTTATAAACTTATATGTATTACAAATATGATGGTAGAATTGTCTCCAGAATTAGCAGAGATATGTGGAATTCACGCTGGTGATGGTTATATGAGATTAAGAGAGAAAAATAGGGGTGAAGTAGATATTAGCGGGCATTTAGAGGAAAGAGACTATTATGATAATCATGTTATTCCTTTGTTTAATAATGTCTTTAATTTAGGTATATCTGGAAAGGCCTTTTCAAGAGGTTCCTATGGATTTATCACATCTAAAAAAGAAGTTAGAGATGCACTTCTCAGTTTAGATTTTCCTGCAGGAAAAAAGTCAAAAATTGTTAGAGTTCCAAAGGCAATTCTTGAAAGTAAAAACATAAAACTTTATGGGGCATTTCTAAGAGGTTTATTTGATACCGACGGCAATTTATATTTTAGAAAATCTTATGTTGGAATTAGTAATTTTAATAAAAAATACAATCATTATCCTATCATTAAACTTACCACCATTTCACGTTTTTTAGCCGAAGATATTATTAAAATGTTACATGAGATGGACATTATCTTTTATTATTCTATGTTTGATCCTAAGAAAACGAATGAAAATAGAGAATATCTTATTATTGTAAATGGAGTTAATGGATTAGAAAAATGGATGGAATTAATTGGAATAAAAAATCCTGTTAAATTATCAAGATACTTAATTTGGAAGAAGTTTGGCTTTTGTCCACCCCATACAACTCTCCAACAAAGGGAAGATATTTTAAAAGGTAAGTTAGATATTTATAGCATAGGCTCGTCGTTCAACGGATAGGATATCCGGTTTCGGCCCGGCTGATGAGGGTTCGAATCCCTCCGAGCCTATGAAAAAATGGCAAAAACAAATGCACAGCCAGGAGACCTCGTTGAGGTATCTCTCATCAAAAATTCTTACAGGGGGATTTTTCTGGAAAGCCCTGAAGACGAGCATGGAATTGTTCTGTTGAAACTTGATTCCGGGTATAATATAGGCTTTAACAAAAAAGATATATTTGAGATAAAGGTTTTGAAAAGAGCAGAAGAGAGAAAAGAAATCACAGAGATAAGAAAAGATGCGAAAAAGCCAAACATAGCAATTATTATGACGGGAGGGACAATCGCCAATAAGTATGACCCTAAAACAGGGGGTGTTGCACCGCTTACTTCTCCTGAAGATTTATTTAAATTTTACCCTGAATTATTTGAAATTGTAAATGTAACAAAGATTGAAATTCCTTTTATGAAGGCTTCAGAAGATATGGATTTTCGGGATTGGCAGAAAATTGCCAAAATCTCTGCCCAACTTCTAAATGATCCCAACATAAAAGGGGTAATGATAACACACGGAACAGACACCTTACATTACACTGCAGCTGCACTTTCTTTTTTTCTGAAAAACCTCAACAAGCCCGTTGTTTTGACTTATAGCCAGAGAAGTACAGACAGGGCAAGTTCAGATGCTTCCCTGAATCTGGAATGTGCCGCTGTTGCAGCTTTGTCAGACATTGCTGAAGTGGTTGTTGTCGGTCACGCTTCCCTGAACGATGATTATTGCTATTCTTTGAGAGGAACCAAGGTAAAAAAACTCCATAGTTCCAGAAGAGATGCCTTCAAACCTGTAAATACAAAACCCATCGCTAAAATTTGGCCGGATAAGATAGAGATTGTTTCGGGCCATGATACAAGGGACAATAAAAAGAAAGTAAAGACAGACACAAAATTTGAGGAAAAAGTTGCCCTGATAAAATTTTATCCCGGACAGGATCCAGGTATTCTTGATTTTTACGCTAAAAATAAATACCGCGGGCTTGTAATAGAAGGTAGCGGATTGGGTCATCTTCCTGCATTAACATCTAGAAAATCCTGGCTTCCAACCCTTAAGAGATTGATTGCCAAAGGAATGGTTATCTGTATGACTACCCAATGCATTCATGGAAGAGTTGATCCTTATGTTTATTCAAATTTAAGAGCTTTAGAAAAAACAGGGGCTGTCTATCTGGAGGATATGCTTTCAGAGACAGCTCTTGTAAAGCTCGGATGGATTTTGGGCCACAAGGAATGGGCAAAAAACAGAGAAGAAGTAAGAAAAAAGATGCTTGAAAACATTTCCGGAGAGTTTTCTGACAGGCTGGAGGAATAAATTATTTTTTAGCACGCTTTTTATTAGGTTTATCAGATACGGGTTTCGAATTAAATTTATTTGCTTCCATTCTTATATCTCTTACTTCTTCTAACCATTCTCTTCTAAATTGTTCATAAGTTAATTCATACGCTTTTGTTTTTCCACCAACACGCAACTTGCTTCTTGGGCCTAATCTTAGAAGAATTTCTAAGACACTAATGTTATTCATACGAATAAACAAATCCTTTTCTCTGCTTACTGTACCTTCCTTATAAACAGAATAGTGAATGCTTCCTATTAATTTCCCTTTATACCAAATACCATCACTCATTAAGAGAAGAAATTTTAAAAGTATATAACTATTTCTATGTTAGCATATATAATATTAAGGTTTATTCTTTATTCTGAAACCAATTACTTAATCGTGTCGGAGATTGCAGCCCCCATTGCAGATGGGAAAGTTACAACCACGGCTCTTTTGAATGAGAGAAGCGCTTCTGTGCCCCACGAATTAATCTGGAGGAGTGACAAAAGGAGAGACACCATAATAAAGGAAAAGACATAAGTTACAGCAACTCTTTTTACCAATTCAAAAATGTGATATTTTGGATTTGAATGCAGGTGTTCCTTATGATAATGGAAATAAGTAAATATGGATATGAAAAAAATAGTAAGCCCCATTATTATGAATATGTTCAGTAAGGGAAGGACTTCCCCAAAAGCCCAAGTTTCCTGTGTGAAAGCAATAGGAACTGCAATAATAGAAGCCCCTATTATGACCTGAATCAAGTCATGAATATCAAACTCCACCACAGTCGGCCCTATAAGATCTTCTAATTTTTTCTTCAACCCTCTTTTCATGGTTTTTATATGAAGGCGTGTTTTATTAATGTTTTGATGTTTTTCAATGAATACACCGCTGTAATCACATTTATGACTTAAAAGGAGTTACAAAAGAGAAAGGTTTTTAAGGGAAAAACCCTGTAAAAAGCGATGAAAACAGGCATAAAAAAGATAGAACAATTGGAAAGAGATATAACTCAAAATTTCAGTGGAAACTTCCCCATAGCAGTCCTAGACACTGGTGCGTTGATAGATATTACACGATCCATAAGACAGTACAATCTTATCAATAAAAACGGAAACAGAAGTCCAAAATACGAAAGAACAACACCTTTCTTAAAATCCTTACGTTCTCAAATAGTCATAACACCTAAAACTTACCAGGAGATACAAGATCATGGGAGAATGAGGCTTAATAGTCACACCCTGGAATTATCTCCTAAAGTTGTTAATTTTGCATTGGACACAATGATTAATTCTAATAGATTTATTTCTGGATTAGAATCTGAATTGGAGCTTGATCAAGCAAGATATGATGCATATTGGGCATCCAAAGAAGCTTGTAATGGAATCCATAAAAAGCATTTAGAAGGATGCTCTGAGACCGACAGAGAAATTCTCTCTACTATCGCTTATTTAAGCAGGTGTAAGATTCCTGATGGAGGAGGAAAATTGATGAGATCTGTTTTGGCAATTTCTTCTGATGCACACATAATCAAAGGATCGGAGTTTTTAAAAAGAGGCTTTGATGGAAGATACTCCGCAATAGTGCCAATTTCAACTAGACATTAATTAAAAAATTAAAATGGGATCAAAGCCAAATTTTGCAGAACATTTAGAGACGCCAGAGCCGGTTTTTGTAAAATATCCTGAAATTCCCCATTTAACACAAGTTCCAGAAATCTTGGACAGTGATTCCTTGGAAGTTTATGAGAAACTTGATGGGGGAAACACTCAAGTAAGAACCCATAATAGACGAATTATTACAGGAAGCAGGGCTAATTTTTTAAGCAGGGAGGAATATTTTAGGTTTCCTTGGTTCGGGGATTTTAATAAATGGGCAAAGTCCGACTATAGTTTCCATAATCTTCCGGAAAATTTGATAATATATGGGGAGTTTTTATCTCCCCACACCTTAAGATACAAGCCAGAATTTGAATCCAGATTTTTTCTTATTGACCTTTATGATTTAAATAATGAAGAGTTTATTCCGTACGAGTCTGCAAGAAAAAGGTTAGAAGATGATCTTGAAATAAAAAGCATTTTATTTTTAGAGGCTCTTGCAAAAGGTAAGCAGAGCATGGCTAAAATAAAAGAACTTGCAATGGGTGAAAGCCAGTATTCTGATTATGGCAGAGAAGGAGTTGTAATCAAGGATTATTGCCATCATAGGTTTGCTAAATTATGGAGAACAAGCGTAAACCATTCAAGAAAAGGATTGTTAGTAGAAATAAATAAGACCATTTTAAGCTTACAACATACCAAACCCCTTCTTGTTCCTAGATATATTCCCGAATATCTTTCCCGGATGGTTTACAATGAACTGAAAAAAAGCGGAAGAATAGACATATCTTTGGCAGAGATTAGCGATACTATAGAAATGGTACTAAATAAAAAACCTGCCAGAGTTTGAAGCGATTAATTTAATAAACTCGTTCTCTTTTTCTTATTTATGGAGACCGGAATTGATTATGAGTCTACGGGCCTGAAATGCGGCCTTGAAATTCATCAGCAACTTGACACAATGAAGCTTTTTTGCAACTGCCCTTCTCTTTTGAGGAGAGATGGGCCTGACTTTACAGTTAAAAGAAGGCTGCATGTTGTTCCTGGAGAGAGCGGGGAAATTGACATCGCAGCAGTCCATGAAGCTTCTCTTGAAAAAGAATTTACATACGAAAGCTATGATACAACCTGCCTTGTTGAGCTTGATGAAGAGCCTCCACATACAATAAATTCCGGCGCTTTGAAAATTGCCCTGCAGATAGCGCTTCTTCTTAACTGCAAGATCCTTCCTGTGAGCCAAATTATGAGGAAAACAGTCATCGATGGAAGTAATACCTCTGGTTTCCAGAGAACTGTCCTGATTGCCAGAGACGGATTTGTGGAAACAAGCCACGGAAAAATAGGAATTGCAACGCTTTGCCTGGAAGAGGATTCTGCGAGGATAATAGACAAGGAAAAAAATGTTTTCAGGCTTGACAGGCTTGGAATTCCTCTCGTGGAAATTGCGACAGCAGCAGAAATAAAAACACCGCAACAAGCGAAGGAAACGGCCTTAAAACTCGGAGAAATTTTGCGAACATTACCAGTTAAAAGAGGTCTTGGGACAATAAGGCAAGATGTTAATCTATCTGTAAAAGGAGGAAAAAGAATTGAGCTCAAAGGTTTTCAGGACATAAGAAACATAGAAAGAGCCATAGAGATAGAAGTGAAAAGGCAACACGAACTGATAAAGCGCGGAAAAAGTATCCCAGAAGTAAGGGCAGTTAATGACGATGGCTCCAGCAGATTTTTAAGACCATTGCCTGGAGCAGCAAGAATGTATCCTGAAACAGACATTCCTCTTCTAAGGGTTTCAAGGGGAATGATTGATGAAGCAAAAAAGGAGCTGTCAAGTATTAAAGAAAAAGAAGTTAAGATTGAAGGGCTGAGTGGGGAGATGTCTGCCCTATTGTTGAGAGAGAGGAAACTTGATGAGTTTAAAGAACTGCTACATATTATTAAAAATCCGCAGCTGATTGCAAAAACACTCTTGATTTTTCCAAAGGAAATAGCCTCTAAAGAAAAAAAATCATTGGTTGAAATTGAAAAAATCCTTAACAGAGATGTTTTGGGAAATGTCATGGAAAATGTCAAAAAGGGAAAAATTAAGGAGTCAGAGACAAAACACGCTCTGGAAAATATTGCTAAGGGCAAAGGCATTGAATTTGAAAAAGTGGATGAATCAGAGCTAGAGGAAAAAATTTCCAAGATTATAAAGGAAAAGCCAGGACTTTCCGTCAATGCTTACATGGGGCTTGTTATGAAGCAGTTCAGGGGAAAAATTTCTGGAAAAGAAGTCTCGGGAATAATAAGGAAACATCTGAAATAGTCTTTGAAAAAATCTTCATAAAAAGAAAATCTTAAAAAGTCTTTTTGAATTACTTAATCACTGAAAAAAAGCCATGGTTCCGAAAAAAATATTTTTTACAAAAGGAGTTGGAAGGAATAAGGAGAAGCTTGCAAGTTTTGAATCTGCTCTTAGAGATGCAGGTATTGAAAAATATAACCTTGTTCAAGTTTCCAGTATTCTTCCCCCAGGTTGCAAAATTGTTACTAAAGATGAAGGTTTAAAGTATTTATCTCCTGGAGAAATTGTCCATCATGTTATAGCAAGAGCAGATACAAATGAACGTAACAGGCTCGTTGCAGTTTCTATTGGTGTTGCAATTCCTTCTGACGAAAGCCAATACGGATATCTTTCAGAACACTATTCTTATGGACAAACCGAGGAGGTGGCTGGGGGATATGCAGAAGACCTCGCTGCTAGCATGCTTGCAACGACTCTTGGAATTGAAATTGACCCTGAAAAAGATTGGGATGAAAGAGAGCAAGAATACAAGGCTTCCGGCAAAATAATAAGAACAAGGAATATCACACAATCTGCAGAAGGTAAGGACGGGCTTTGGACCACAGTCGTCTCTGCAGCTGTTCTTCTTAACGGTCTTGAAGGAAAAACGGATAATCAATAATTTAATAAATCTGTTTTCCTATTTCTAAAGGCATGGAGAGAACTTATGCTTCTGACTTAGAATCAGGGAAAGAAGCCTTTCTTCAGGGATGGGTCCATGATATAAGAAGCCTTGCGAAGATGAAATTCATCCTTCTTAGAGACATGTCTGGAATTGTCCAGTGTGTCTTAAAGCAGGACACTAAAGGATTTGATGAAGAACTTACTCTGGAAAGTGTCATAGGTGTTAAGGGAAAAGCCAAGCCCGCCAAGCTAACCAATGGAGAATTAACCAACAAAAACCTTGAACTCGAGATTTCCCAATTAGAAATTATCAGCAAGGCAGAAGAGCTTCCGATACAGGTTAATGAGAAAGGAGCTAAAGCAGAACTTCCAACAAGGCTGGATAATCGGTCTTTAGATGTAAGGAAACCAAAGATTGCAGCAATTTTTAAGATTCAGAGCACAATAATCAACGGATTCAGGGAGTTTTTTTACCAAAAAGGATTTACTGAAATACAGCCTCCAGGAATCATAGCGACAAGCACAGAGGGAGGAACAGATCTTTTTGAAGTAAAATATTTTGACAGGAAGGCATACTTGGCACAAAGTCCTCAGCTTTACAAACAGCTTGCGGCAATTTCTCTGGAAAAAGTATTCTCCACAAGTACTGTCTGGCGTGCAGAAAAACACGATACGACAAAGCACATAAATGAAATAAGGCAGATGGACATTGAAGTTGCCTTTGTTGATGACAAAGGAATCATGAAATATCTTGAAGAAGCCATCCAGCATATGGTAAGAAAAGTTTTGAAAGAATGCAAAGAAGAATTAAAACTGCTAGAAGCAAAATTAGAAATCCCGAAGGCAAAATATCTTACTTACAGCGAGGCCATTACCCTTTTGAACAAGCATGGCTTTAAGCTTAAATCTGGAGATGACTTTGAACCAGAAGCTGAAAAAAAACTCTGTTCCCTTTTTCCAGACACGATAATTTTCACTTATGAATGGCCTTCAGAAATAAAGCCATTTTACATCTGGCCAAAAAATCCAGAAAAAGGCACATCAGCAGGTTTTGATGCCCTTTATGGCGGAGTTGAAATCTCTTCTGGAGGACAGAGGGTTCATGTTCCGGAAATTTTAACCAGGCAGTTAAGATTAAAAAAACTGAACCCTGAAAATTTTAAGTGGTATGTTGACGCTTTCAGATACGGAGCTCCAATACATGCCGGTTGGTCTATTGGCCTGGAACGCCTTACTCAAGCCATGTTAAAATTACCAAATATACGCGAAGGAACTTTATTCCCAAGAGACAGGAGAAGGCTGACGCCTTAAAATGACAGAAAAATTCATTTCAATTTCAGAAGCATTGAAGAAGGGAAATGGAAAGGTAGCTGTGCGCGGGTGGATTTACAGAGAGCGAGGAAGCAATGAATTCAAATTCCTTGTTTTAAGAGACAGCAGTGATATAATCCAGTGCGTCCTTAAAAAAGAGAAGTTCAAGAAACAATGGGAGGAAATTGACAAGATTCAGGTTGAAACAAGCGTTGAAATTGAAGGAACAATTAAGAAAGATTCCAGAGCACCAACCGGCTACGAAATTGATGTAGATGAGACAAAAATAATTGGTGTGAGCAAAGATTTCCCTATAAATAAAAGCCTTAATGAAGAACTTTTAGGAGACAGGAGACATCTTTGGCTTAGAAGCAGGAAGATGAATTCAATCATGAAAATCAGAGACACAGTATTAAGAGCGATGAGAGAGCATTGGCATAAAAAAGGGTTTTATGAATATCACTCCCCCACTTTGCTCGGAATGCAGGCAGAAGGTGGAGCAACCCTTTTCAAGGTGGATTATTTTGGAAAACCGTTGTATCTTAGCCAGACATGGCAGCTGCATGCAGAAGCAGGAATCTTTTCTCTGGAAAAAATATTCACCATACAGCCGAGTTTCCGTGCAGAAAAAAGCAAAACATCGAGGCATCTTACTGAATACTGGCATGCTGAGATGGAAGTTGCATGGGAAGATTTTGACTACCTTCAGGACGATGCAGAGCAGTTGATTAAGCATATTGTTGAAAAGGTTTTGCAGGAAAGAAAACCAGAGCTGGAAATTCTTGGAAGGGATTGGAAAAAATTGGAGGCAACTATCAGAAAAAAATTCCCGAGAATAACCTATGACTATGCTTTGAAACTTCTGAAGGAAAAAAAGAAAATCAGCATTCCGTGGGGAAAAGATCTTAGAACAATAGAAGAGGATAAGCTTTCAGAACTTTACGACACTCCAATAATGGTCAGGCATTATCCTAAAATTGTAAAGGCTTTTTACATGAAAGAGGTGCCAAACACGGAAAAAGGAAAAGAAACCGTATTTGGCTTTGACATGATAGCACCTGAAGGTTATGGAGAGCTTGTCGGTGGTTCACAGAGAGAAGAAGATATTGAAAAGCTCAAGAAGAATTTGAAAGCTCAGGGAGAAGACCCAAGCAAGTATGAATTTTACTTTGACACCAGAAGATATGGTAGCGTTCCTCATGGTGGCTTTGGAATGGGTGTTGAAAGAGTGATTTCTTGGATATGCGGACTTGAAACAATAAAAGACGCTATTGCTTTCCCGAGAACGATGACAAGATGGAGTCCTTAAAATTTTAAGATGCAAAACTCTTAAAAACTCTCGGCTTTTCCTTTTTTATGAAAATGAATGGTGTGGAACTTAAATGGCTGGGACACTCTGGATTCCAGATAAAAAACCATAGAGTCATTTACATAGATCCTTACAATATCAGTGATGGATTGGAAAAAGCAGACATAGTTCTTATAACCCACAGCCATTACGATCACTGCAGTTTTGCTGATCTGGACAAGATAATCAAGGAAGGAACAAGAATAATTGCACCAGCTGCCTGCCAGAGCACTATAGCTAAATTCAAAGTTCCTCTGAAGATAGAATTGGCAGAGTCTGGCCAGGAACTTGAACTGGGAGATTTGAAGATATCAACACTTCCCTCTTATAATATAAATAAACATTTCCATCCACAATCAGAAGGTTGGGTTGGATATGTTATGAAGATTGGAGATATTATTATTTATCATTCAGGTGATACAGACCTAATTCCGGAAATGCAGAAGCTTACTGGCTACAAACAGCAGGGAAAAGAGTTCGTGGCCCTCTTACCTGTTGGTGGCAGATTTACAATGAGTGCAGAGGAAGCTGCAGAAGCAGCTAGCATAATAAAACCCACTCTTGCAGTGCCGATGCACTGGGGCTCTATCGTGGGAACAGAGGAAGACGCAAAAGAGTTTGTGGAATTATGCAAGAAAGAAGGAATAAGAGCGGAAATTTTGGAGAAAGAATAAAATATATTAAATAATTTATTTAGAAAATTTATAAATCAATTTAAACCATTTTCTAAAAGAATCTGCAATCTCTTTGTTATTTATCATAAAGCCAGTTGGATATTTTTCTTTCCATAGAACAATTGCAACTTTATTTCCAAAAATATTAACAACAGAATTTGATACTATATCTTTAGGTAAGACTTTACCTTTAAACAAGGGTTTTTTAATTAATTTATTTTTAATATTTTCGTTATCAAATAAGCATATAAATTTTATTCTCTTTTTTATTCTCTCTTTTTCAAAATTAGGAATAAAATAAGGCAATTCTTCAAATATCAGACCTTTAGCATTTAAAACATAAATATCTCCATTTTCTTTTAACATCTCTAGATGTATCGTTTTTAGTCCTTCTTTTCCTTTGTATATAGAAGCATTTATTTCTTCTTTTTCTGTATTTTCTAACTGTTTTAATTTTGGCAATAAATTTTCAATAACCATTCTTTTTTCATCAATATCTTTCAATAAATTTTCCGGACTTGAAGCCTGAAAGTATTTTTTAAAACCTTTTATTACATAACTTACTAAACCCATTTTAATCAGAATTTCTAAGCTATCATATACTCTAGATCTATGCAAACCGGAATCTTTTATTATATTCTGAGTGCCAGTTGAACCTCTTTTCAACAAGGACAAATAGACTAAAGATTGATTTTTTGTCAATCCTGCCTTTTCTAATTCTTTTATTTCCATAACATAATAGCGTTAACCCCTTTATAACTCTTTTTCTTGTAATCCTTTAAAGGAGGACAGCATTTTAAAAACTGGTTCTTTCTTTGGAAAATAAAATGTTTTGCCCCACTTTCCCCTTTTTTGTTCACTCTTCTAGTCTTCACTTTCAGCCTAGACATCGCTCGTCTGATTCCCGTTATATGATATATAAAATTAAGTCAGAAGAAGAAGGAGTAGAATTATTAAACTCGGCCTTATCAAGTTTATACCAAGAACCCCCTTATATTATCAAAGGTTTTGAATATCGTGAGAAAGATAATATTCAGAAAAACCCTTTTTTTGAGCATATGGTTACAAGATCCTATGAAGAAGAAAGACTTTTCAGTTCCAAGACACATAGAACAGAAAAATTAGAGAAAGTTTTTTTAAGAGATATACTCTTAAAGGATTTTAAAGATGATGTTTATCTTGCAGTAGAATTATACAATATTGATGGACATCCTTCCTTACAAAATCTTGCCCTCACTGAATATATTTACAGAAAATTATGTTCCCCAAAAATTAAGAAAAGATAAAGAAATAGAATTTTTTATTAGTTTTAATGTCTAATTATTTCTCAAAATATTCTTAAAATATTTAATTCAACCATTCCTTTAGATAAACATAATATTTTTAAAGAAGCAGATATTGTATTTCTTATATATTTAATTTATTCTTTCGGGGGATTGAGTAAATTAAATTGAAATTGATTTCTTTGGTGATAGTTGGAAGTATATCAGCTATTTAAGTCTTTCGTGAAAACGGGAGAGGCAAGTTGATTATCACTTCTAACAAAAACATAGAGCTGTAGGTTGAAATCATAGATTTCAACTACATCTTTTGTAAACAAAGAGCTGTAAGGAGGTAAAAAACGAAAAAAGATGGTATTAGATTTTGCAAGAGAAGCGGTTCAGAATGTTGCAACTCACAGCATCAACTTTGATGAGCTTAAGGCCGGAAAAGCGAACATAAAAGTTCTCGGAGTTGGAGGAATGGGTTGCAATGCAGTGACCTGGCTTTTCAACAAAGGAATAGAAGGAGCAACTGTCTATGCTACAAACACAGATGCCTTACACCTTAGCGTTTCAAAAGCTGATGAGAAAATTCTTCTTGGTAAAGAGTTAACTCGTGGTTTAGGGGCAGGCGGAAAGCCAAAAGTTGGAAGAGAAGCAGCAAAAGAAGCAATAGTTGATTTGAAAAAGGCTGTTGGCGGAGCAGATATGGTTTTCGTCCTTTCAGGATTGGGGGGAGGAACAGGAACAGGAGCAGCGCCAGTGATAGCTCAACTCGCTAAGGAGACAGGATCTGTTGTTATTGGTGTTGTTACGATGCCTTTTGAATCTGAAAAAGCAAGGATAGAAAAGGCAGAATGGGGCCTTCAGGAACTCAGAGAAGTCACCGATACCTGTATTGTTCTTGACAACAACAGGCTTGTAGATATTGCAGGGCAGTTGCCAATTGAGCATGCATTTGCAGTTGCAAACGAGCTTGTTTCAACAATGATAAAAGGAATTGTCGAGACAATAACACTGCCAAGCCTCATTAACCTTGATTATGCAGATGTATCTGCAATCATGAAAGGTGGCGGAGTTGCAGTCATTGGTATCGGAGAAGACGATTCCTCAGAGCGTGTCAGTCAGGCTGTACGGCAAGCACTTACACATCCTCTACTTGACGTGGATTATAAGGGCGCTACCGGAGCACTGATACACATAACCTGCGGTCCGGATTTAAAGCTTGAAGAGTTCGATGTTATCGGAAGAACTGTTTCTGAGAACTTGAGCCAAGATGCAAACGTAATCATTGGAGCAAGAATCAGCAAAGAGTTTGTAGGAAAAGTCCGTGTCATTACTATAATGACTGGTGTCAGAAGCCCATATGTATTAGGAAAGCCGGTTGAAGAGCACGCAGCACCCGCAAAGGAAATGTCTGACCTGGGAATAGAGGTTTGGAGGTAGAACCAAGGTTCCACACTTACCATATTCCTGAAAAAGAGTTTTTTTGCTCGGGGTTTTTCCCCGGGCATTTTTATTTTTAGGAATTATCCAGCCACTATATTTGTTACCTTTATTAAGGAACAACGAAATAGAAACATTATAAATATCAGATTTCTAGAAAAAACATGGAAAAAGAACAGCCAATAACAATTGATGCAGAGACCGTAAGAAGAATGCAATTGAATGCAGGAAGAAGTCCGAGAGTTGCTTTGATGGATATGAATATGATGGTTTCAGTTGTAAATCCTATCAATCCAGTCACTGGAAGACCTTACGAAAAAGGATTTATGCTTGAATCTGAAAGAAGAAGAATAAAAAAGGATTATGGCTTAAAAGAATGGAATTCTAATATGTATATAAAATCACTTTTTTCTTTGCTTTCACAACTAAACCAAGTAATAGAACTCCAAAAAGCTCTAGGAAGAATGGAAGTTAGGGAAGGAAAATTACCTGAATTGTTTTATGAACAATTTTTAGACGATATTGATAAATTGGCTGATTTATATGCTCAAAGTCCAGATTTGACTTTGGAATCAATAACTGATGTTAATGGTTTGAATACTGCTCTTAGAGCAATTAGAAGAGGGAGATTTTTTATAGAAATAGAAAGAAAAGAAATAGAAAGAAACAATTTAAAAGATAATTATTATATGGCGGAACTTCTTAATACTATTCCTGTTAAAGAATCTGATATTCCTTGTCTTTTTGATGATTCCTCAAAAAGAAAACCAGAAAACGGACCAAATTAAACATCCATCTTCTTTGGAGGATTCATTCTCGTTTGTCCGTAGGAGTTAAAGTAAAGAATGTTGTTTAAATCAATCTTTGCCTTTCTTGTCTTTTTTTTCTCATATTCATATCCAATTGGAAAAATAGCTTCTATTTGGGCATTTGCGGGAATTTTTAGTTCTTTTTTTATCTGCTCTTCAACGAAATAACCAACCCAGCATGTTGAAAGACCAGACTCCACTATTTTAAGGAGAAAATTTTCCATTGCCGCCCCTGCTTGCTGTCTAGCATAAACTTCTCCTTGCTTTCCATAGGCATTTGTCAGTCTGCCTGGAACAGAACAGGTAACAACAACATAATGTGCCCGCGCAACAAAATTCTGCTGGCAACATTCTGCAATTTGTTTTATTTTTTCAGAATCATCCACAAGAATAAATTTCAATGTGTAATTACCACCGGCCATGGGAGCATATCGCGCTGCGTCAATACATTCTATAATGTCTCGCCAGTCAGGCTTTTTTGAATTGAATTTCTTTACGCTGCTCCTTGATTTTATCGCTTTGTCGAGTTCCATTTTAGTAATAAAACAAAGGAGTATAAAAAGATTAGTAGTTTTGGTTAACTAAAACTAATAACTCCTCCTCCTAAAACTTCTTTGCCTCTGTAAAGAACAATCGCCTGTCCTTCTGATACTCCTGTTATTGGTTTGTTGAGAATTACTTTAAATCTACCACCAACCTGCCTTAAAATAGATGGCAATAACTCTCCAACATGCCTTATTCGAGATAAAACTTTTATTTTATCACCTCTTTTTATCTTAGAAATGTGATTCTTATTTATTGTATGGAAATTCTTCATAACTATCTCTTTTCTGTAATTCAAAGGATGGCCTTCTGGTGCAGCCACAAGCTCATTCTTTTTCAAATTTTTAGAAGCCACATACCACCTCTCAAGCTTTTGGCCCTTGCCTCTTTCAACTTCAATGCCAAATCTCGGACCGATTCTCTGGCCTATTGTGTAATAGTAGATTCCGTCATGTTTTCCAATCTGACTGCCTTTCGGTCCAAGAATTTTCCCCTCCTTCGGCGAAATCTTCACCTGCAGAAATTTCTTTAAGTTCACTTTTCCCACAAAACAAATTCCAACAGTGGATTTCCTGTTAAAGTTTTCAAATCCATTTTTTTCAGCTATCTCTCTTACTTGTTTCTTTGTCAATTCTCCTATTGGAAAAAGACTGTGAGAAATATCAGCCTTGTTTATTCTATACAAAAAATATGATTGGTCCTTGCCTTGGTCTTTGGCCCTTAATAGTTTTTTTCCGTCTTTGCTTTTTCTGATGTAGTGGCCTGTTGCTATAAATTCTGCGTCCAGTTTTTTTGCAGCTTCCCAGAGAAGAGGAAATTTCACTTTATTATTGCAATCTATATCTGGATTAGGAGTTATGCCTTTTCTGTAAAGGTCAAACATCGGGCTGATTACATCTTTTTTATATTGCCTTTCAAAATCCAATGTTATTAATGGAATGCCAATTTTAGAAGCAATACTCATAGCAACCTTCCTGTCATCTTTCCAGGAGCATTCGCCAGTCAGCTCGTTTTTAGTGTCAGACCAGTTTTTCATGAAAGCCCCAATTACTTCATAGCCCTGCCTTTTCAGAAGAAGCGCAGCCACGCTCGAATCAACTCCTCCGGACATTGCCAAGAGAACCTTTGGTTTTTTGTTTTGTTTCATGATTTTAATGGAAAATTGTAGTTTAAAAATAAAACGCCCGAGGCTGGACTCGAACCAGCGACCCCATGGTCTCCGCATTATCTAATTTTATCTAACAGCCATGTGCTCTGACCGACTGAGCTACTCGGGCTCAAAAAATTGAAATGAGAATTGTATTTAAAACTTATCTATTTTTTCTCTTTGTCTTCTTTTTAATCGGTTTTAGTCCAAGGTCAAAAACTGGCTGAACTTGGTGCTTTTCAAGGAAAGCATAAACATTCGCGTGTTTTGAACCCTGTATTAAGAATATCATTGCCTGCATAGCATTTTTTATGTATTCTGGATCTCCTATTATTCCAACCTGATTGTCTTTTATTTCAAAATGGCACTTCGTGAGTTCGAGAAGAGCCCTCAAAGTCCTGCCCTGTTTTCCTATTATCCTTGCCCTGACTTTTTCTAGATCTTTTCTTCTTGTATAGTCTTTTATGTTTAAAACCTCGAGCATAAAATCTTCTTCTTTGATCAATAATGCAACAGAAAAAGGAAAACCAAACTCCAGGGCTTCTATCACCCTTTCTGCAATATATTCATTTTCCGGAGAACCGTGGATTGTAATCTTATTTCCTGTGCCTGTTATCTTTATTTCAAGCCTTTTCTCAAGATTTTTCCTGTTTTTTATTATTCTCTGTGGTTTTTCGCAGATGATTGTTTCCATTTCACTTTTATATTAACATTGTTTTATTTAAATTTTAATGTAAGAAACCTCTTTAATCTTACCATGTTGGTTTTATATCCATCATAGCCACCATCTGGTCTTTAATCTAATACCCCCCCATTGATATCTTAAAACTCCAAAGTATCTTTTTTTAGATATCCTTTGTTTTTTAGCCATTCTATCTGGTTTGGCTTGTATTTGAAGATTACATCCCCTTTGTTCTTATCAAGCTCCCATGGTTCTACAATGACTACATCTCCTGGACGAAGCCATAATTTTCTTTTCAGTCTTCCAGGAACTCTGCAGTTTCTCGTTTTTCCATCAAGGCAATTGACCAGCATCTTGTTCCCCCCAAGTCTCTGCTCTATAATCCCTACCATCTCCTCTCTTCTTGGGAGTGGGACTCTTGTAATTACTTCTTCTTCCTGATTTCCTTGATTTCCTTGCCTCATGTTTATTTTAAAAAGAGTTTGTTTATAAGTTTAATGTGGTAGAATAAAGATTACAAATCACAATAGAACCAAAGCAAAAGGAATTCCCTGGATTTTTCCAACACTTTCCTTAGATATTATTCCTGCTTTAAGGGCTGCTTTTACAGATTCTTTACCAGCTATATTGAAAGTAGCATCTTCTGAAGCCATTGATTTCATTATTTCCATTGCTTTCTCTTCAGAAACCTCTTCACCCTTATAGAAGGATTCTTTTATATCAAGCTGAAAATTTCCCCGCTCAAACCTTTTTCCAAGGATAGAAGAATCGCAAGCAGCAACAACATCCCTGTAAGACTTTATTATGTTTATGAACATTTTAATCTTTTAAGAGACTAAATCCTTCTTTTTAAATATTGATATACCTAATACAAATTATAGAATAAATTCGCTTAAAAATATAATTATCTCTAATACTTATTTTAAATTAAAAACAAATCAAAAAGCTTTTTTAGCCCCTTGCTTTATTGCTTTTTCTGCATTGTCTTTGGACAGCATGGCGCTCATTTTTGTTCCGCATACAGAACAATTTCCCTGAGCCATGTAGCCGCCCCGGGCAGTTTGCTTTATCTGTGGATTTTTCATCTCCCTGCCTTTTACTTTGCATTTAACACAATATCCCTGTACCATTATGACATTACCTCCGTAGAACTCTTAGGAAAAATTGATTTTTAAAGGTTTATATTTTTTATTTCTAATTAAATCTTACTTCTTACGCTGTGCTTGGCTCCACAGGCAAGGCAGTGAATGAACGTGACTCTGTTATGTGGTTCCCTTATGAGTTCTGTATCTGGCTTTTTGCATTCCTTGCATATAACAAACTCTTGCGCATATTCCTCTATTTTCTGGTTTATTTTTGCGCTTGAGACTTTTATATTGAGGACAAGCCTGTCCCCCTCTCTTTGGCCAGAAGCTGCAATCTCTTTCAGCAGGAATTTTTGCAAATGCTCGGGATTTCTTCTGAAAATTGATGCTATCTGGGAAAAGTTTGTGATTATAGTTTTTTTTCCCTCAAAATGCCCCTCAACTTTCGGAATTTCAAATCTCTTTAAGTTGCCTCCCACTTTTTTTATCCTTCCATAAGCTTCTTCTAGTAATTTTTCGTAAGTTTCCATTATATATCCTTAAGGAAAGAGTTTATAAATCTTTTAAGTTTTATATGACTATGAGGATAAAAGAGATTGTTTTGGGAATTGCAATAATTGTTCTGACTATCTTTGTGACTTTTTACGGAATTAATACCATATTTCCAAAACCAAATTATGATGATTTTTGTGGAAAAATTAGTTATGACAGGCCAGTAGAAAATAATGCAACTTGCGTTGCTGAAGGAGGGAAATGGTCCTATAATATTGGTCCAAAAGTAGCAGACCAGGCAGACGGTTATTGTGATTTATATTATTATTGTAACCAAGAATACAACGATTTAAGTGAAGGGAGATCAAAAAAAGTTTTCTTCCTTGCTCTCCCTATAGGAATCTTAATAATTGCAGCAGGAGCTTTTTTCTTTGGTCTTGAAGCTGTCGGTGCAGGACTCATGGGCGGAGGAATTGGAACTTTAATTTACGGAAGCGGCGCCTACTGGCCCTATACTGAAAACTGGATAAGATTCCTTATATCATTAGCAGGTTTGGTTTTGATAATATGGCTCGCCTATTATTTCAGCAAGAAGTTTAGGGAGAAAAAGAAGAAGTGATTAGCCTAACTTTGGAAAATATTCAGGATTTATGCCTTCTGTTAAATGAACCCTTCTCGCTTTCATTTTAATTTAAATTTCAATCATCCTAAATATCTTAATTTTCCAGGCCGAGGCTCGAAGACAATGCCATCTTCTAAGAGTTTCTGAATCTCCTTGGTGATAATTGCAGGAGAGAATTCCTGCAATCTAAGAATTAATTTTTCAGTTTCTATCCCACCTTCCGGATCAGAGTTTTTTATCATATCAAAAATCCTGTCCTTTATAGCGATTATCTGTTCCTTCCCCAAGGAAGACGGGTTGTGCGAGGTTGCTTTTTCCTTTTCTGTTTCTAGTTTTCTTATCAGAAGATATTTTGGATTCATTTCTCTCATGACATCTGGAGAAATATATAATTCCTGATTCCAGTGCCTTATGACGCCTATCGCAACAATCGTCTGCCCCTGATAAAAATTTTTGAATCTTTCAGTGTTGTCCCCAAAAACTTTCAATCTTATCTGGCCAGAGCCATCATCAACCGTAAATGAAAGATATTTTGTCTCTCCGAGACTCTCGTATTTTTCTACTATATTTCCTATGACATTCACTCTTACTATTTTTTTTGTCTCCTAGTTCAAGAAAAGCGAATCTCTCTCCTTCAGCCTCGGAGTTTGTCACAGGTTTTCCTATGAGAATGTCCCCGATTCTGAACTTATATGCAGTATTTCTTTTAAATTTCTGTTCTGCCATTTTAATTGAAAGAATATCCGCAGCCGCCTTCTGAAAAGATACATGCTGGTCCGCTCGCCCGTGTATAAACTAAGGGCTTTTTGCATTGAGGACACCTATATTCAGACATTTTATCCCCAAAAGAATATTTTTCTTTCAGGAGATTATGCAATCTCACTCTTTCGTCTCCAGTTATTTTTCCTTCTTCATGTTTTTCCAATAATTTTTGTAGGTCTTCTGACATTTTATCTTAAGTTCTTCCGATATAACCTCTTCTTGGCCGGAAAACAACGCCGCTCATATCTAATTTAGTTATCGCTTCTTCTATTTCATCTTTTGTTAGTTTCCCATCGAGTTCTTTTTCAATCTCTTCTATTGGAATCATTTTTCCGAGTCTGTTTTCCAGCTGCGCTATCAAATCCCTTACTATGAAAACCTTGTTCCTCTGTGAGGCAGGCATTCCTCCTGTTCCCCTGTCTATATCGAAGGTTTTTGATTCGTAGTCATAACCAACCTGCATCAGGTAATATTTTATTATTTCTATTGCTCTTTTTGCATCCTCTATATCCACGGTTTCGCTGAGCCGCATTTTTGCAGAAGCCTCGGCCATTCTTATTAATGCCTGGAGTTGCCTCGCTGAAATTGGAATCGAGGGGATAGCCCCTTCCCCAGAGACAGGGGTGTTTCTAAGCTCGACATAAAACTTTTTTATTTCTTTTACTGCTTCGTCACTCAGTACCGGAATTATTCTCTGTTTTGCATAGGCCACATATTTTCTCAAGAGGTCTCTTGAAATCAGCATTTCTTCTCCCATTTTCTGATGCTCGTGAAGAACATGGGTTGCAATAAGCTCATCTTTTTCTTTATTGGGCAAATCTCTCAGAGGAAAGATGACGTCAAATCTGTTTATCAAAGTTGGAGGAAGATCTATCTGCTCTGCTATTGACTGGAACGGGTTAAAACGTCCGAATTTTGGATTTGCCGCAGCCAGGACAGATGTCTCTGCCCTCAGAGTTGCATGCACATTTGCTTTCGAGATTGTTACTGTCTGCTGCTCCATCGCTTCATGCATTGAGCTCCTGTCTCCAGGATCCATTTTCTCAAGCTCGTCTATACAGACGAGCCCTTTGTTGGCAAGAACCATCGAGCCTGCTTCCAAAGACCAACCGCGGAGATATTCATCCCGGACAACTGTGGCTGTTAAACCAGCTCCGGTAGTGCTTTTTCCAACAACATATCTTCCTTTTGGCGAAATCCCTGCCATAAATACAAGAGTCGCGGATTTTGCAACTCCCGGATCTCCAATCAAAAGGATATGAAAATCTCCTCTGCTTTTCTGCCCGTCTGTATGGATTTTTTTAACTCCTCCGAAAAGCTGCAAAATCAGGCACCTTTTTATCTCGTCATAACCCCAGACACTTGGAATAATGCTTTTTGTAAGTTTTTCAAATACTTTGGGATCCTGGGAAAGCTCGAGAATCTGTCTCTCGTCCTCATCGTTAATATCAAGTTGTTCAAAAGTCTCCTCCAAAGGGATGATGTTGTTTGCCTCTACTGCAAGTTCAAACCTCGTTGAAAGCCCCCCTGATTGCAATGGAACAGGAACTTCTTTGAGGATCCCCATCACCTTTACCCTACTTCCAGGAGTTGTTTTTTCCTCCATGTTTGGTTCTACCAAATCTTCTTTAAGAAAAACATTTATCCTTTTTGGCTGTTCCCCTCCTGTGAGGGATTCTGGAGACTCTTCTATGACTAGTCTCTGTGTATCTACCATTTCTTTGCTTATCAGTTTGAATCCTCCCCTGCGACCGCAAGAGCATCTCGTTGGTTCTCTGAATTTTTTTTCTATCTGAAGAAAAGAGAGAACTGTTCCGCAGCTGGGACATTCGAACTTTGCATTCACTATCTGCGGTCTTACGTCGCTTGCCTGCCGCACAATCCCCTCAACAACCACCATTTCATTAAGGTTCCTGGAACGTAAATTTCTTACCTTTATATCCTGGCTTTTAGGGAGATTCAAAAGCCTGGCCCGAACGTTTTCCGCGAGTCCTTTCTCCTCAATAGCAAGCTCCAAAACTCTGATATTCTCTTCTGGATTTGTGAGAATTCCTTCTGCCAGTTTGTTTGAATATTCGAGAAGCTTCATAAAATCCAGAAAAATAATATTTTTACCTTTTCGCAGAGATTCTCCAAGCTCTCTTTTATAGAAATCAAAGAATCCTTTGGCCTCAATGATCAGTTCCTCCTCTTTAGATTTTGAAAGCTGAGTTTCTTCCATCTTAAATATTAAAATTGATACAGAAGTTATTTTTATACTTTGTTGTAAACTATTGAATAGTTTGCAGATGTTTCTGGACTGCGGTTTTTCTTTAGAGAGTGGAAACCCTTTTCAGAATCGTGCAAAGATTAATAAATGGCCTCTTTTTACGACAACGATGCCTCTGGAAAAAACAACACAAACAACACAAAAGTCCAGACTCCAGCATATCTTAGAAAAAAATAGTTCAGGAAAAGGAGTGACTTCGGAAGAATACAAAGAAGCCAGAAAATTAATCTTGAATCCAAAATACTCAGACAAAAAGTGTTGTCTTTGCTTTAATCCAATGAATAAATCGATTTACGATACAGAATTATGTCCACCTCATGCGTTCTATGAATTAATCAGAACAAAATAATCACTTCTTATAATTTTTTAAGACAGCCTTGACATTTTTCAGGAGCTGGACCATTGAAAATTTAAGTTGCTCATTGTTTTTTGTTCCTGTGCAGACGAGTTTTCCATTGCTGAAAAGAAGAAAAGTAGCATTTGGTTCTATCAGTTTGTATACTAATCCGGGAAACTGCTCAGGCTCATATTCTGTATTCTCCATCTCTATAGCCAGGAAGTTGAGATTAAGTTTCAGGTTTATTGTTCCTGAAGCCACGATGTTCTGGACAGTTATTTTTGGCTTCGTAGTTATCTTGACGTTTATTTTTCTGAGCTGTTTTATCACTGCCTGAATTACCTTCTTGACCTGTGCAATTGATTTTGTCCCTGTGCAAACGAGATTTCCCGAGGAAAAGACAAGAACAGCTGATTTTGGTTCTTTCACACGAAGGACAAGGCCGGGAAAAGTCTCTGGGTTGTATTCTGTGTTTGGCTGGGTTCTTGCCAGTTTTGTCAATGGAATAGGTTTTTCAAGGGAAGTCGTTGCAACGATATTTTGTATCTTGTAGGTGCTTGGCATTTTATTTTGACTTTATAAATAACAGAAGATTGGCTTTATAAAGGTTTATAAATGATTTTTGAGAAAAATTAGTGGCTTATTTCCTTTGGTTCTATCTGCAAAACAGCTTTTGCTGGAAAATCTATTGGAAAGGCAATTACATCTCCATATCTTTTAAGAGGGGTGGACACTATTGGTTTTTTTCCTTCAGGTTTAAAATAAAACCTGCTTTCTGCATTTTTCAGTAAATAAGAACCCTCTCTTGCTCCTTCATCTCTCCCTACTGGAGCCAGTACAAATTTTCCTGAACTTTCATAAAAAGAAGATGATCTATCCTCAAGACTACAAAAAATACATCCTGAAAATTGGATTTCGCCTTCAAAACCCCGTTGTAATAATTCAGCTAATTGTGATGAAGTAATCTTCCGCATTGTTTTTTAGGGAGTTAATAGTTTAAAAGAATTTATATATCAAATTAATAATAAAATTATATGAAAAAAACCTGCGGGTGGCCTGGCTCTGATTCTGACATGATTGAGTACCACGACAGGGAATGGGGAACTCCTTGCCATGATGACAAGAGGCTTTTCGAATACCTTCTTCTTGATACATTCCAGGCAGGGTTGAGCTGGAGGACAATCCTCAAAAAAAGGGCGAATTTTGCAAAAGCTTTCCATGGTTTTAATGCAGAAAAAATTTCTAAGTACACAGAAAAAGATTTCAAGAGGCTTATGAATGACGAGGGAATAATAAGAAACAGGCTCAAGATTCTCGGAACCATAGAAAACGCGAAAAGATTCCTTGAAATTCAGAAAGAATTCGGAAGCTTTGATAAGTATATATGGCAGTTTACAGGACATAAAACAATAAAAAATAAATTCAAAGAGCTGAAAGAACTGCCTGCAAAAACAAAGGAATCAGATGTAATGAGCAAAGATATGAAAGAAAGGGGTTTTAAGTTTGTGGGCTCGACAATATGCTATGCATTCATGCAGGGGACAGGAATGGTTAATGACCATATTCTAGACTGTTTCAGATATAGCGAGGTTCAGAGGATTTAAAGAATATAAAAACATCAAATCGCAAAATTTATAAACATTATAATTCATTATAAAATATAATAAAATGGTGCAGAACATAATTGATTTGGGTGAAAATGAAGACAGGATACTAAACATAGTGAAAGCCAAACACGGCCTTAAAAACAAATCCCAGGCAATAGCAATGCTAGCCAAAGTCTACGAGGACAGTTTTCTTGAGCCTGAATTGAGGCCGAAATATATAGATAAATTAAAGAAAATTGAGAAAGAAGGATATGGTAAAACCTTTAAATCTATTGAAGAGTTGAGAAGAATAATAGAGAAAAGGTAAAATGCCTAGGCAATATAAGACAAGCAAGAATTTTGATAGAATTCTTGATAAGTTGAGGAAAAAAGACAAGATTGCCTTTGAAAGTCTCCTTAAAAAAATGGATGAAATCTTAAATATATCAAATGTAGAGCATTATAAAAATTTGAGATATTCTTTAAAAGATTTTAAAAGAGCCCATGTTGGTTCTTTTGTCCTTGTTTTTAGGTATGACAAAAAAAATGACATAATCTTTTTTACAGATTTTGACCATCATGATAATATTTATAAGAAAATCTAACCCTTATTTTTGTTACTTCTTTAAAAGAACAACAAAATAGAAACATTTATAAATATCAGATTTCTAGGAAAAATATGGAAACAAAGACAAAATCAACATTCAAAGGAAAGCCTTTAATTGAAATTCCAGCATTTATACCCCAAATTGGTTTTCTAGAAGGAGATTTTGGTAGAGCTTTTCTTGAAGAACATCAGGGAAGAGCGGGCTCTGATTATAATGGCAATTCTGCACTGAATGTTCTTGGATATAATGGAAATGTAGTTACAGGGTCAAATCCATTTTCCGTAGTTCTTGCAAACCAAATTCTTAAACAAGAAGGCCTAAGAACAGCTTCCCAAGCTGACTTAGAAACAGCTATGAGAATTGGGGCTATGAATTTCAGAGGAACATATGAAGACACAGCTTTAGTTTTGAGAACAGAAGATGATAAAGACTATTCAAGAAACACTCCTTTAGCTAGAGACTTAGGAAGACAACTTAAAGAAAGAGGAGTAAAGTTCGGAGCTAAAAGTCCACTAATTATTCCTTTGACTGACTTAGATCTTCAAAAAGCAGAAAATGATTATGGTTTGACATTCAAATTAAGAGAAGATGCAGAAGTTTATGAAGCACCTATTTTAACAAAAGAAGGAAAATTCAATTCAGAAGATATTGATGAAAGAACAGGATTGCCAAAACAAGTTAAAGGTGGAAATAGAACTCTTTACTCTAGAAATTCTGGGCTTTCCGGGTTGTTCTTGGGCCTCGGCCTGGGCCTGGGCTCGGGCAACTGGGGCTTGGACTACTCCAGTGTGGATGGCAGGGTGGTTCTTGTTAGCGCCGCAGGCGCGCGCGCCGATTTTGACCAAAGGCTGACAGGACTTGAAACTCAAAGACAAGAAGCACATCAGACATATCTTGCTAAATTATCTCAATTAATAGAGAGTATAGACAGTGAACTTAAGAGATCAAAGTAATCTGTTAAATTTATAAAATATTTTTTCTTTATAAGATTCCTAGCCAATTTTGCTTAAGGGCAGAGGGCTGGGCCACAAGCCGATTAATAGAGCTTATTCAATTAGGCCATAAAATTCAGCTTCGACAACTAGTAAATATGAAAATATTGAAAATTGAAGAAGCGGTGATTTACTTTCAATTAATTGGCTATATTGCTTTCCAGGTTGTACTTGAACAACGACCTGAACCTGAACTCGAACAACAGGAACTTGGACAACTCCAATGAGAATGGCAGAATGGCTCAGATGGCTAGGATACTCATAATAATATGCGATCTCATGATAACCTTTATCCTAAAATTTATTCTGTAGTAAACCTTGTCTTAGCTTGGAAGAAGGCTAGAAAGGGAAAAACTCGAAGAGATTATGTGATAGACTTTGAACTAGAGTTAGGAAAAAACCTGAAGGCTTTGCATGAGGAACTAAAGAATAAGACTTACAGGCCAGGCCCATTAAAAACGTTCATCTTGAGAGACCCAAAGACAAGAAAAATCTCGAAATCAGAATTTAGGGATAGGGTAGTTCATCATGCTTTAGTAAGAATGATTGAGCCAATTTTTGACAAAACATTTATTCATGATTCTTATGCAAACAGAAAAGGCAAAGGCAACCTGTTTGCTGTTGAAAGATTCTATAAATTCATCAGAAAAGTTTCACGAAATGGAAAAACTAAAGGATGGTTTAATAATAATCAGATAAAAGGATATTGCCTTAAAGCAGACATAAAGCATTATTTCCAAGAAGTTGACCATGAAATTCTATTAAGAATCATAAAAAAGAAAATAAAAGATAAAGATGTTATCTGGCTTATTGAAAGAATTTTGGAGAATAACGTTCATGATAATCCAAATGGCAAGGGAATGCCTCTTGGAAATCTGACAAGCCAATTCTTTGCAAATGTTTATTTGCATGAGTTAGACAAATTTGTGAAACATAAGTTAAGAGCAAAATTTTACATAAGATATGTTGACGATTTTGTCTTGCTAAATTCATCAAGAGAAAAACTGCTAAGCTGGGGGGGGGGCGATAGAAGATTTTTTAGTTAAAAACCTAAAAATAGAACTTCATAAAGAAAAATCCAAAATTATCTCTCTTTCAAAAGGAATAGATTTTGTCGGCTTCAGGAATTTTTATCATTTCAGGCTTTTGAGGAAAAGAAACATCAGAAAAATGATTTTTAATGTTAAAAAATATAAAAATAGGGAAATAAACAAGGAAAATCTTCTTGAAAGCTTTCAAGGCTGGAATGCCTATGCAAAATGGGCAGATAGTTTTGAATTAAGAAAAAATATTGTGAAAGAAATTTATAGTATAAAGTAGAATCTAACCGTATCTCCAGCTTCTTTTTTGTGATTTGAAATCCTTTTTTACGTCTTCAAGAGTGGAAGCGTCAGAAGGAGATTTGTCTGGGCGTAGGGCAGTAAATCTTGGAAATCTTAAAGCAAAGCCAGAGTTATAATTCGGGGAATGCTGTATTTCCTGGTAGTTAACAGAAATAACAATTTTTGGCTTTATTTTTACAGACTTGCCTTTTTCTTCGATGATGTATGGCTTTAATTTTTCTGTTAGTTCCTTAAAGGAAATTCCTATCTTAGATTCTTCTGTGGATTTTTCCTTTATCCCTGTTCCCATTTTTCCAATTTCCAAAAACTTTCCTGTTTTCTCATCTTTGCAGGAAAGAATAAAGCTTGAGAGCCATCCATGCCTTTTTCCTGTTCCGTATTCTGCTCCTGTAATTACAAGGTCGAGGTCTCTTGTCTCTGGCTTGACTTTCAGCATGTGGCCGACTCTGCTTCCCGGCTGGTATTCTTTTTTCAGATTCTTGAACATAACTCCTTCCTGCCTGTCTCTTAAGGCTTTCTTGTAAAATTCCCCTGCTTTTTTTTCGTCAGAGGTGATTATCTGTTTCGCATGAATTATTTTATAAGGATGGCCACTTATCACATTCTTTATCAAGGCTGTCCTTTTTTCAAAAGGCTCATTCAAAAGAGATTTTCCTTCATAATAAAGGATGTCAAACACATTTATTTCTACAGGAAGTTCTTCCTGCAGTTTTTCTATGTCATATTTTCTTCTTATTCTCTGGCTTATTTCCTGGAAAGGTCTGTATTCCTTGGTTTTCCTGTCAAAGCCAACAGCTTCTGAATCCAAAATGAAACTGTCGCCTTTAACATATTTTTTTGTATAATCTATCACCTCTGGAAATTGCTTTGTCACGTTTTCAAGGCGCCTTGTGAACAGAGTTATCTGGTTTCCTTTTTTGTGAATCACAAGCCTGAAACCGTCATATTTATACTCAATTGCGCATGGCTTGCCTACAGTCTCAAAGGCCTCATGAATATTTTCTGCTTTCTGAGCAAGCATGACTTTTACAGGTTTTCCTACTTGAAGGTGTATTTTTTCAAGTTCGCTGATTTTTCCATCTCTGACAATGTCAAAAACAGCTGCAAGGTCATTTGATTTATCTATGGCATCCTGAATTTTTTTTAGATTTTCCTTTTCAGGGTCAGAAAAAAACGCAACAGCCATAGCATCTCTGATGGTGCTTTCCTTTAATCCAATCCTCAGGTCTCCGATAATGGTTCTTACAAGATAAAGCGCTTCAAGCGGGGGAGCAGAAGTCAAGAGTTCTGTTATCAGAGCGAGTTTTTTTCCTACTGTGCCCTTTCCTTCTAATTCAGGAAGCTTCCTCAGATTTTCAAGAACCTTTTCCGTTGTAAGAACATGCCTGTGTAATGTTGCCTGTTTCTTTTTCGCAGTAAGCTTTTCTGCAACTTTTCCCAAATCACCGATTTCTTTCCATTCGTGAACAACGGTTTTTTCATCAACTCCTATGGCTTTTGAAATAGCCTTAATCGCAAGCTGATTGCTTATTCCTATTTTTCTTTCATCATACTCTGGATAGATGTCTCCTAGCAGAAGATAAAGGACGTCCCTGTCTTTTTCATCCAAATTTTTCAAAAACTTAGCAAGTATTGCGGTTTTTTCCAACCTTTTTGTAGTGCTACTGGCTTCGTTATAAAATTCTGCCAATTGCTGATATTTCATGGAATCAACCCCATTTTATTTCATAAGAACCAGAGATATTTAAGGTTGTTTATCACATAAATATTTTTATATAAAAACAGGCTATATTAAATATGAATCGCCGTATTATTTTCACAAAAGAGGGAATAAACCTTTTAGAAAAAATACTTATTGATGAATTTATAAGAAATCCTGAAAAGGTAGAAGAAGCAACTAAAGCTCTTGGTCTTGAATTAATACCTATGATTCAGAGACATCTAAAGAGATATACCGAAATTGAAGAAGATATTTTGAGAATTAGGGCTGGAATGGAACCACAATATAATCCTGTAGAATATTACAATGGTAAAAAGCAAAAAATATATTCTATAAATCAAACATTACTGATAATATAATTACCCCGATTAAAATAGATATTGCTCCTATAATCTGTTTTAAAGTCATTTTTTCTTTTAAGTAAATTCTTCCCAAAAATACCGAAACTACAACGCTTGAGGCAACAATTGGGGCTATTACTGAAACATTAGTTGACTTTAAGGCTAAAAGATAAAATGTAAAAGCAAGACCATCAAAGATACCGGATGCAATTCCTGTTCTTATTGCCTTTTTATTCGGCCTGAAAAATCTTTCTTTCATTAAATATTTGTACAAAAAAATTGCTGGTAAAATTAAACCTCCTAAGTAAATTATAGCGTTAGCTTCCCCTATCCTTTCTACTATAACTTTCTCTAAGGGGACAGTAATTCCTATAAAAATCACAGAAAGCAATTCATAGCCACTGCCTGAAATGAACCTTATTCCCTTTATTTTTTTAAAGTTAGCTGAGATTAAAAATGCACCAAGCAAGACTAAAATAACAGAAAAGATATTAATAAAACTAAGTTTTTCCCCAAGAAATACTATTGCTATCATAATTGAAACTATTATCCAACTTTCGTCTAACGAGGAAATTAAAGATAATTTTTGCTTGCCTAGTGCTTTATAGAAAAAAAGATAACCCAAAAATGTAGTAATGACAGCAAAAATCACCCATATCAAATCATTTAATGGGATCAGAGTTATTTTCCCTATAAATACAATAACTATCACAAACTGCAATATCACTCCTGTAATGGTATTTATCAAGAGAGTTGTGAGTGTTCTTACCCTTGCTATTGTTTTCTTTAGAAATAATTCTTCAAAGCCCCATAAAACCATTGCTAAAAGGGAAAATAGAAGACCAATAAAAGCCATAAAATAATTCGGAAAGAATAGTATTTAACCATTACGAAGACTTTTTATTTCCTTTTCTGACAAGGCAAGAGAATCAAAAACTTCTTTTGGTATTAGGTAAAATTGTACTGGAACAATTAACAAATGCCCACTTTTAGGTTTTTTTAATTCACTAAAAGAGTGATTCCCTCCTAAAACATAAGCATTGGAAAGTCCAGGCCCTCCACTACAAGCTTCCAACATAGCGTGTATATAATGCGGTTCTGCCCTACTAAAATAATCTACACCCAAAACTAATGCAGCTTCTTCTAATTTCAAAAGTCCACTTATATCTTTTCTACTACCCATATCTTTATTTATGTAATATGGCCTGCCTATTCTTCTTTCGTCCTTATGGGGATCTTCTACATCTGCGACCATCATCGCGTGGGGCATCCCTATCGAATCTACCTTAACAATTCTATCTCTTCCATCAACAAACATACAAATATTTCCTTTGAAAGCAGGAATAAGTCTTCTTTTAATGTTTTGGTTCAAGAGAATCAATTTATCTAATTCCATTAATTTACCTAACAATTAATGTTTAAAAGAATTGTTGGGTTATATTGACTGTTTCTAATTACTACAATCCCCTTGATTTTTTTCCCGCACTTGTCAGGCCGCGGAAAACTCTTCCCCTGTTTTCGGGTTTTGCAATCCAGGAAATCGTTTTGTCTGCCTTAATTTCAGGCCTTTCCGGGTCAACGAGGATTACCTCATAA
Organism: Nanoarchaeota archaeon SCGC AAA011-D5; assembly: GCA_000405225.1. Taxonomy (GTDB): domain Archaea; phylum Nanobdellota; class Nanobdellia; order Pacearchaeales; family GW2011-AR1; genus ASMP01. The sequence continues at coordinate 96,116 of ASMP01000001.1, forward strand.
AAATAATAAATCCCATCTTTTCCAAGAAGATAGGAATTCAAAACTTCGAGGTTTGAAAATTTCCGTCCAGCTCTTTGCTCTGCAATCCATTGATAATTCATTTTCAGATTCTTTCTTGTGTGGAGCCTTTTTCCTCTTCGGCCTTTGTTAGGTCTTGGTCTTCTGTGGCCGCCGCGCATCAGCCTTACCCTAATGACAACAAAACCTTTCTTATCCTTATAACCGAGAGCCCTTGCTCTGTCTATCCTTAATGGTTTTTCTAGCCTTGTGAATACAGGACTTTTTCGCCAGGCAATCATCCTTTCTCTCAGGACTTTTCTGTCTGGTTTTTTCCAGGCCTGTTGCAGATAATGGTACATTCCTTTTGTCATAATAAGAATAAGATAGAAAAATGCTTTTTAAATTTGTTGAATGAGCCCGCTCAGATTTGAACTGAGGACTTCCGCCTTATCAGAGCGGCGATCTACCAGGCTGATCTACGGGCTCTTACTCAATAAAAGAATTAGAGGGTTTTATAAGTTTTCTTGCTATTCCCTAGAATCTAATTCCAATGTCAGAGTCCCATTAGAAAGATTGTAGTTGCTGATTGGAAGATTTATTGGGATAATCTTGTAAAAAACCTTTTTTCCTGCAAGGGCCTTGATTTCAATGCTGTTTTCCAATTGGATTATGGATATATCTTCTGGCGACTTAACTCCGGGCATTTTTATTTCATACACAACTCTGTTTGAAAATCTCCTTATGTCTGTTTTAGGTTCTGTCTTTGGAAATCCCGAGAATTTTCTGGAATCTGGATTTGGCAGTTCGATGGTCTTTGTTTTGTCTTTTATCTGATTTTCTCTCCTTTTGAATTCAGGGACATTACCAAAACTTCTGACCTTTATCTGTGGAGGCCTGCCCCCTGAAGTGCTTATAGAGATGCTTATTCCTCCGCTTTTCTTTGAAACTTTCTGCTCTTTACTTTTGTTCCCTTTTTCCTGATCAATATCTTTCATCTGCTTATTCAGGTTTTTTATGAGAGAATTAAACAAAGCGTTTAATCCCATGGGGAGCTTTATTTCGCCTTCCATTGGTTCCAGAAAATCATTCCTGCCTAAAAGTCCCCAGTCCTCTTTCTCAAACAGGTCTTTTAAGGGTGCCTGACAGTAAGGACAATAGTTATAACCGCCTTCAATCTTTTCTCCGCAATTTCTGCATCTTTTTTTGCCGAACATAGAATAGTAAACCCCTCTTTTCTTTAAATAGTTTTCTAGAGTAGGATATAGAAAACTATTTTTGAAAAAACAGCGATTTTTGATTAAATAGTTTTCTGGTCTCTTGTTGGGTATACTTTAATTTATGCACCAGCCGGGAATCGGACCCGGATTACAAGATTCTTCCGTTGGACGAACGCCTAGGCGTAGTCATTCGTGGGAATCTTGAGTTCTGCCGTTAAACCACTGGTGCCTTTTTTTAAATATATTTTCCAGTTGATAAATTTTTATATATCCCCATTTTCCTTAGATGATAATGGGAACTCTTGAAGACAATACAAGAAGATTGATAGCTTTGAAGCTTTTAGCAAGCGCCTATGGAAGCTTTGGAGACAGGGTAAACAGGAGATTTGAGCAAACGAGAGAAGAATTGGGGAAAAGATTAAAGAATAAGGCAGCTTTGCCCGCGAATTCAGAATTACTTCTTAAATTAGGTTGGAGTGATGAAGCTGTCAAAGGAGCGAGAAAAATAAATCTAGCAATAGAAGAATTTAAACAAAATTACTCCGAAGAGGGAAAAAAATTGCAGAAACTCATAGATAAGCACAGAGATGTTAGAAGAGCCTATCTTGAATTTGGCGGGATTGTGGAAGAAGATGTCTACATAGAAATTATAAGAGAAGTTATGGGAAAATTAGACTATGACAGAGCCAAGTCTATTTATGAAGCAGCGGATTTAATGGCAAGAGTTTTAGGGAAAGATGAGGGAGTGCAAGTGTCTTTGCTCTCAGAATAAGTTAACTTTTTATATCTTCTTCCTCTTTTTATGGCATGGCAAATAAGAACAAGTTTTATGTTACAACCCCTATATATTACCCCAACGATATTCCCCATATAGGGCACGCATATACAACCATAGCGGCAGATATCTTGGCCAGATGGTACAGGTTTAAGGGTTATGATGTCTTCTTTCTAACAGGAACAGACGAGCATGGAAAAAAGATAGAGAACACAGCAAAAAAGCACAACAAAACTCCCAGGGAATTTGTCGATTCTTTAATCCCTAAATTCAAAGAAGCATGGAAAAAACTCAACCTGAATTATGACAGATTCATAAGAACAACTGACAAGGACCATGAAAAATTCGTCCAGGAAATTCTTCAGAAAGTATATGATAAAGGAGATATCTACAAAGGCCATTACGAAGGATACTATTGTACAGAATGCGAGGCTTATTACACTGAAAAAGACCTTGAAAATGGTTGCTGTCCAGTACACAAAACAAAGATTGAGAAACTGAAGGAAGAATCTTATTTTTTCAAACTTTCAAAATATCAGAATAGATTATTAGAATTTTACAGGGAAAATCCAGATTTTATTTCTCCCTCTTACAGAAAAGATGAAGTCATTAATAGAGTCAAAGAAGGTCTGAAAGATCTTTCTATTTCAAGATCTAGTTTTAAGTGGGGAATCCCTCTTCCATTTGATAAAAAACATGTGGTTTATGTTTGGTTTGATGCCCTGTTCAATTATTACTCTGCTACAAGAGATAAAAACAAAGAAAAATTTTGGCCTGCAGATGTCCATTTAATTGGAAAAGACATTGTCTGGTTTCATACTGTTTATTGGCCTGCATTTTTGCTTTCAGCAGGAATTGAATTGCCAAAAAGAGTATTTGCTCACGGATGGTGGACTTTTAATAAAGAAAAAATCTCAAAGTCAAAAGGAAAGGTAATTAATATAGATGAATTAGTTAGAATTGCTGGTTCAGACTCTGCAAGATATTTTTTATTTAGGCATATACCCTTTGGTGAAGACGGGGACTTCTCTGAAAATGCTTTGGTTGAAAGGCATAACAACGAGCTTGCCAATAAGCTAGGAAACTTAGTTAGCAGAGTTTCAGCTCTGGCTGAAAAATATGGCTTAAAAGAAGTTAATTTTAAAAAAATAAATGTAGACATACATATTTCAAATGTTGTAAGAGACGTTAGTGAATTAATTGAAAGATTTGAGTTTGATAAAGCACTCAACTTAATATTCGCATTTATAGATACATTAAATCAGTGGGTACAAGATAAAAAAATTTGGGAAACTGGGAGTAAAGAAGACCTGTTTGAACTTGCTACGGGGATAAGATTAGCTACAATTCTTCTTTGGCCATTTATACCCGAGACTTGTGAAAGAATATCAAAGACATTTGGATTTAAAATTTCTTTAAGCGAACTTGAAAAACCTTTAAAAGTAATAAAAATAAAAAAATCAGAGATTCTCTTCAAAAAGATTTGATTATCTTATCTTGCTTCCTGGTTCTATATTTGAATCTGGCTGAAGAAGACAAACCATGGAACCCCCATCATTGACAGAAGCCAAAAGCATGCCCCGGCTTTCAGTGCCTTTTATTGTCCTTGGTTCGAGGTTTGTGAAAACAATGCAGTTCTTGTTCTTTAACTGCTCTTTTTTGTAATATGGTTTTATTCCTGCGACAAGTGTCCTTTTCCCAAGTTCTTTTCCAAGATCAATAGAAAGCCTGTAAAGTTTGTCAGCTCCTTCAATGTCCTCAGCCTTAAGAATTTTTGCAGCCCTTATATCTAGCTTTTGCCAGTCAGAGAACTTTATTGTTTCAACCATTTTTCCGCATTATCTCAACCCAAGCCAGTCTGAAAATCTTTCAAAGAAACCTTCCCTGTCTTTGTTGGAGTCATAGGGAACATTCAGAATTTTTGCCGCGATTTCTTTATATGCCCTAGCAGCATTGCTCTTCGGATGGAGTTGCACCACTGCTCCTTTGCTTCTTACGGATTTTTTAACAGCCATGTCCTCAGGAACCATACCCAGAATAGGAGCTTCCAGCATTTCTTTGACGACTTCCGGTTCGAGTTCTACGCCATCTTTTCTCACCCTTGTCACTATAATGCCTCTTACCGGTTTTTTCATCTCTTCTGCGATTTTCACCGCCTTTAACGCATCTGTAACAGCAGGCATCTCGGGATTTGTAACGATGATAAGCTCATCTGCAAGCTCAATTGCACAGACTGCCTCATAACCAAGGCCAGCAGAGGAATCCACGATTATATTTTCTGAAAGTTTCTTGAAGTCTTTTTTAAAATTTTTCATTCTTTCAGGCCTTGTTCTTTTTAGTTCCTTCACAGAGAGTGAAGACGGCATTATTTTTATTCCAGATTCGTGCTCGTACACAGCTTCAAAGGGTTCTGCCTTTCCCCTTAAAACATGATTCAGATTTATTGGGACTTCTGGAGAATTTAGATGCAGGCCAACATTAGGGGTCGAAAGATTTCCGTCAATAATCAAAACATCTCTCCCAAAATATTTCATTGCAGCAGCGAGATTTATCGCTGTTGTCGTTTTTCCAACACCGCCTTTTCCCGACGTGATAACAATAACTTTTGACATGGGATTTTATAGTAAAACCATCTTTTAAACCTTATTGTAGAGAATTATTATTAAGCAGTTTTTTAAGATATCCGGCTTTTTACAGTATAAATCTTTATCTTAAGGCAATTTCTACGATAGAAGAAATTGCTTAGTGGTGCTTATAAACTTTTCTAGCTTTTCGGCGTAGCTTTTCAGTTTATCGAGATTAATGTTTATCTCTTCACCAAGATAAAAAATCTTCAGGGTCACATTTTTCCTAAACTCCCCTATCCTTTCCTTTCTTAGCTCCTCCACTTTTCTGAACATCTCATACATGTCTAATACCTCTTGGAAATTATCATCTTTTCTGAACAGCTTCCTGGCAGTTTCTATCTGCCCTATGGGGTTTGCAGGAATAGAGGATATCTTTTTCTTCTTTTTCGCATGTTTAAGTATGCCGTTCAACCCCTTTTCTATCATTTTCTTCCATCTGAGAAGGAGATTAATTATGACATCGCAAGTCTTTGTGTATTTTAGGCTGACATATAAAAGGTGATCTGCACTTATTTTTTCCTGAATTATTTCTTCTATTTCTTCCATTCAATCTCCCTTTCACCCCTTTAAAGAAGTATAAGTGCTATGGTAGCATACTATTTATATCTTTCTTTCAGCCCGACGATGCATCAGGGATTGTCCCTTCCCGTGTTTTTCTCCCTGACGTCCTGCCTTTTTCCTAGAAATGGTATTCTTCACCTAAAAATGGCTTTTCATCCCCTCTTTGGTCTTTCTCAAAATATCTTTTGCCATTATTAAAAATTCTTTGGTTTTTTCAAGAGTTAAAGTTGTAGGCTTTGAGTTTTCAGAAAGTATGACTATTTTTTCTTCCTTTACGAATTCAAATGGACTCTCTTTATGCTTTTCCACGAAATTGAACAGTTCCAGAAGAAGCTTTATTTCTCCCCCATGTATGTTGTACCTTGCCGCACACTTTTCTGTGAAGGTTTTAAAGTTCTCCCTGGAGTCTTTGTAAAGACTTATCCTTTTGTAAAGGTACTCGTACTGAAGAATAGAGGTTATACAGCCGGTTACCACCTCTTTTATATCCAACATTACCTTCAGAAGAAGCCTTTTATCCTTTATGAGGGGGAAAGTAACATAAATTATATGGTCTATTGTCCTGAGATCTTTTTCTGCAGTAACCAGTGCCTCAAGGAATTTTTCCATTCCCCAGAAAGGGAGAAAGAATTAATATAATTGTTGGTAATCGGCGATACATCTGGAAACCGAACCCTGGGAACAAATACCTCATCTAAAAGAAAACCCCTAAAAGGATTCTGAAAGCCAAAACCAAGACTATAAATGATACAACATGAACCGGTTTCAGCATGATTTTTGATTCGTATTCTTCTTCAAACCTCATCAATCCGCCGTAACCAGAAGGCATGTGTATCCTGTTATCTGCCATGGATTAGATAAATTCAAATAGTTTTTAAAAGTTGTTGTATTAAGGATGTTTATGGAACCCTATGAACACCAGACAGAAGAAAAGAAGATAGCAGAGTTCTGGGAAAATGAGAAGATTTACAGGTTTGACAGCAAAAAGGCAAAGAAAAAGGCCAATATTTACAGCATTGACACTCCACCACCGACACTTTCTGGGGAAATGCATATAGGGCATGCTTTTTCTTATTCACAACAGGATTTTATTGCAAGATTTCACAGAATGTTCCTCGCTGGAACCGGTGCTGAGAAAGGACAAGTCTTTTATCCTTTTGGGACAGATGATAATGGGCTACCTACAGAAAGGCTTGTGGAAAGACTTAATGGAGTCAAGAGCAAGGAGGTTTCAAGAACAGATTTTATTGACCTCTGTCTTAGAACACTTAAAGAAATAAGGCCATCATTTATACAGGCTTGGAAAAAGCTCGGAATTTCCTGCGACTATGAAATTTATTATTCTACGATAGACAACAATTCACGGAAGATTTCCCAGAAAAATTTTCTTGACTTATTCAAAAGGGGGCTAGTTTACAAAAAAGATTTTCCTACAATTTGGTGCCCTGAATGTCAGACAGCAATAGCTCAGGCAGAACTTGAAGACAAAGAAATTCCAAGCAGTTTTGTTACTATAAAATTTTCTGCAGCTGGAAAAGAATTGCCAATAGCAACGACGAGGCCAGAGCTTCTGCAGGCATGTGTCGCCATTTTTGTCAATACTAAAGATAGCAGGTACAAGTATCTAAAGGGAAAACGTGCAAGGATTCCAATTTTTGATTTTGAAGTTCCTGTTATTTTTGACAATTCCGCAAATATGGAAAAAGGCACAGGGGCAATGATGGTCTGCTCTTATGGAGACAAATATGATGTTGATGCAATCTTAAGGCATAAATTAAAGCCAAAGATAATCTTTGATAAGAAAGGAACAATCATTGAAGGAAAATATAAAAGTCTAAAAGTTAAAGAAGCAAGGAAGAAGATTCTGGAAGAATTGGAGAAAAAAGCGCTTATTCAAAAGAGAGAATCAATACTTCACACGGTAAATGTACATGATAAATGTGGTACGGAAATAGAATTCCTGCCATCAGAACAATGGTTCATAAAAATTCTCGATAAAAAGAAAACATGGATTTCCCAAGGCAGGAAAATCAAATGGCATCCTGAACACATGAGAAAGAGATATGAAAACTGGGTTTCTGGTTTGCAGTGGGACTGGAATATCTCAAGAGACAGACACTTTGGGGTTCCGATTCCTGTCTGGGAATGCAAAAAATGCAAAGAAATCATTTTGGCAGCAGAAAAAGAGCTTCCTGTTGACCCTTTTGAAACAGAAAAAAGATGTCCAAAATGCGGAAAAATTGCAGAACCAGAAAAAAAGGTTTTAGATACGTGGGCAACTTCTTCTTTGACTCCGCAGATAGTGTCTTCCTTAGTTGGAAATAAAATAAAAATTCCTTTTTCTTTGAGACCCCACGCTCATGAGATAATAAGGACATGGACTTTTTATACAATTGTAAAATCTTATCTGGCTGAAAAACAAATCCCGTGGGAGGATATCATGCTATCAGGATATGTCAAGCTTAGCGGTGAGAAAATGTCAAAATCAAAAGGAAATGTTATTGACCCAAAAGAGGTTATAAATCAATTCGGAACAGATGCCTTAAGATTCTGGGCAGCAAGTTCAAAACTTGGGGAAGATCTGGATTACGATTCAAAAGACCTTGTTACGGGAAAAAGATTGGTCACTAAGCTCCTGAATGCATCGAATTTTGTTTTCATGAATTTGAAGGATTACAGGCCAAAGAAACCTAAAAAGTTGGAGCCATTAGACAAATTATTCCTGGATGAATTAACCAGGGCTGTTTACACAACAACAGGCAGATTTAGAGAATATAATTACTCAAAAGCCAAGTCTGATGCAGAAGAATTTTTTTGGAAGGATTTTTGTGGCAATTACCTTGAAATAGTCAAGTGGAGAGTTTATAACGGAAACAAAAAAGAGAGAGAATCCGCATTTTACACTCTTTATACCTCATTGCTAACTATCCTGAAATTAATTGCACCGATAATGCCTTTCATTACAGAAAGAATTTATCAGGAACATTTCAGAAAAAATGAAAAGGAAAAGAGCATTCATATTTCTGAATGGCCTAAAACAGAAAAGATAGCAAATAAAAAAGAAAAGTACACTAAAATAAGCTGGAATAAACTGACAGACCTGGTATCAAAAATAAGAAAATTAAAATCCGAAAATAAAAAACCCCTTAATGCAGAAATAATTCTTAGCCTTGATGAAGGCGCCTCTATTTATTTGAAAGGAGTCTTAGAAGATTTAAAACATGTAACAAATGCCCGCGAAATAAAAGAAGGCAAGGAGTTCAAGATAGAGTTCGTGTAAAAATTTAAAAAAGGCCAAATATTTAATATAAGATGGAATCAAAAGCGCTGATAGGAGTAATTGTTGCTTTAGTTGTAATTGCCCTTGGGGTGGTTTTATTTATTCAGTTCTGGTCTAATGGCGCAAAAACAGGAACAGAAGATACAGGAACTCAGGGAGGACAGGCTGCTCCTAGCCTGGGAGCTGAAGAAGAACAACAGCCTTTTCAGGAACCGCCTCCAATAATACGGCCAGAAGCGACAGAATTTTTTATAGAAGCAGATGACAGGGGATTTTATATTGACGGTGCAGACGTTGGCTCTATATCTGCCATTACAGGAGAAACACTAAAAATAACTTTCAGTGTAAGAACCACAGGGGTTTATTACGGCGGACTTCAGTTTAAGGGTTGTGGACAAGACACAGGCAAGGTGGCTCCTGGAGATTCTGCAACAACAGAGTTTATGGCAAGCAGCACATGCACCATAACTTCTTATTGGCCATCGAGCAGCAGAGTGAAAGACAGGTTGCAGGTTGTTGTCGGATAATCTTTGATATTTGCCAATTTCTTTCCTTAATTTTATAAACATCCTTTTTGTTTATCTGATATGCCCATAACAAAACAAGAATTGACAGAGCTCTTTGAACAGCTTGGACAATACAAAACAAGGGCTACAGAACTTATAACTGTATATATTCCTGCCGGACAGAACATATATACGGTGGCTGACCAGCTCGAGGCAGAGAAATCTACTGCGAAAAACATAAAATCTGCAGGAACCAGGAAAAATGTCGGCAATGCTCTTGATAAGATAACCAGGCAGCTTAAGGAATACAAAAAAACCCCTGAAAACGGTCTTGCAATTTTTTGCGGGAACATATCCAAAGTTGAAGGCCAAGAAGATTTACAACTTTGGGCTATAGAGCCTCACACGCCTCTGAAAACAAGAATGTATCGCTGTGACAAAGAATTTATTCTTGATCCTCTGAGAGAAATGCTGGAAGTGACAGAGGTTTTTGGACTTTTGGTCATGGACAGGAGAGAGGCAACAATTGGCATGCTTGAGGGAAAAAGGATAGAGACTCTTCATAAAATGACTTCAGGTATTCCTTCAAAAATAAGGGCCGGAGGGCAATGCTTAGCTCAGGATACATTGATTATGAAAGATAATGGGGAAATCTTAGAAATTCAGAATTCACACAACCCCTTAATGATTATTTCTGAGAATTTTAATCAAGAGAGATCAGAAATGACACCCTTAATTGCTAAATGGGAAAATAACAAAGAATTGTTTAGGGTTATAACAAAATATCCTAAATTAGAGGTTAAAGCATCTGGTGAACATACTTTCTTTGTTAGGACAACCAGAGGTATAGAGGAAAAAACTCTTTCTGAACTTAAAGAGGGAGATTATCTAATTATGCCTGAAAAGATTAATTTACATTTGGAAGACCAAAAAATTGTCTTTTCTCCAGAAATTAAACAAGCCTTTAATATGAAAAATATCCAAACTCTTAATAAAGTTATTCCTGATTTTGCTAGAATTTTGGGCTATTATCTTGGAGATGGATGTTATGAAATTGACAGATTAACTTTCTTTGAACAGAGAGGAGAAGTAGCTAGATATTATCTGGATTTAATTGAGAAGGTTTTTGGAATTAAATCTGACTTAAGATTTAGAAAAGATAAAAATTATTGGCAATTAAGGGTTTATAGCAGATTGGTCTCTCAATTATTTAAACAAATTTATCCTGGACAAGATAAAACCCATGCCGGAAGAATACCCCCTATCATATTAAAATCTTCTGATATTGCCCTAGCTTCTTTCATTGGGGGATTTTTTGATGCTGAAGGATATGTTGCAAAAACAAGAATTGCTGCAGGATTTAACAATGAATTGTTAGCTAGACAATTACAATTTGCTTTATTGAGGGTAGGTATCATATCTTCAATAAATATTTATGATAATAGAAGAAACCCTTATTCAGACAAATTTAGATATACTCTGGCAATTGACGATTTAGAATCTATTAAAATCTTCCAAAAAATGATTAACTTTTGTTCTGAAGAAAAAAGGAATAAGATTCAAAACCTAATTAACAAGAGGAGCAATAGAAATAAAGTTAGGCAATTAGTTGTAAATGGGAAAGAGATTGCTAGAATAATAAGGAATTCTGGTTTAAATACGAGGCAATTTAGCTGCCCTGATTTCTTTAATAATAAGAAACAATTAAGTAAAAAGGTATTTAAAAAGAGAATCTTAGATAAAATTAGTAATAATGACCTAAAAAGAAGATTAGAAATGTTCTATAATTCCAACCTTATAATTGTCAAAATTAATAATATTAAATCGGTTGGTATTCAGAAAACTATAGATATAGAAACTAAAAACCATAACTTTATTGCCAATGGTTTAATAGTCCACAATTCAAGCCAGAGATTTCACAGAATAACAGAAGGCCTGACAAAAGAATTCTATAAGAGAATTGCAGAAGACATGAAAAAAATTTTCCTTGGAATGCCAAAACTTAAAGGAATACTGATAGGGGGCCCGATACCGACTAAAGACGAGTTTTTAAAAGGGGAATATCTGACAAATCAGCTTCAGCAGAAAGTAATGGGAAAGATAGACATAGGAGATGCCTCTGAGTCTGGTCTGGGAGAACTGGTGGAAAAAGCGAAGAATCTTTTGGCAGACCAAGAGAGGCTTCAGGAAAAAAAAGACGTTGAACTTTTCTTCAGGGTTTTAGGGGAAGACCCTGGAAAAGCAGCACTCGGTGAAAAAGAAAGCAGAAAGGCCTTGGAAATGGGAGCTGTTGCTACTTTATATGTAAGTTCCAAGATTCCCAAGAGTCTTATAAAAGAACTTTCAAAAATGACCGAAAACACAGGTTCAGAAATAAAGACCATTTCTACAGATACACCGGAAGGCGAGCAGTTTTTTAATATGGGCGGAGTAGGAGCAATTTTAAGATTCAGGATTGGGTAAATCAATAATTTGTTACCTCTTTCAAAGAACAATAAAATAGAAAAATTTATAAAGTTCATTTTTCTGGGAAAATTATGGAAACAAAGGCAAAACGTCCAGTATTCAATGGAAAGCCGTTAATTGCAATTCCAGCAGTTATTCCACAGGCAGGTTTTCTTGAAGGAGACTTTGGAAAAGCTTTCTTAGAAGAATATCAAGGAAGAGTTAAATCTGATTATAAAGGAAATTTTGTTTTAGATGTTCTCAAATATGGAAATGATGTTGTAAAAGGCTCAAATCCTTTTGCAGTTGTTCTTGCAAACCAGATTCTCAGGCAGGAAGGATTAAGAACAGCAACACAAGCTGACCTTGAAAAAGCACTTAGAATTGGTTGGAATTTAAGAGGAACATATGAAGATACTGGTCTGGTTTTAAGAACAAAAGAAGACAAAGACAATCCAAAAAATACTCCTTTAGCGAAAGATATTAGCTCTCAACTTATGGCAAGGGGAATAAAATTCAGTCCTAAGAATCCAGTAATGGTTCCTTTAACAGGACTGGAACTTGCGAATGCAGATAATGATTACAGATTAACATTCATATTAAGGGAAGACGCAGAAGCTTATGAAGCACCTATTTTAACAAAAGAAGGAAAATTCAATTCAGAAGATATTGATGAAAAAACAGGATTACCAAGACAAGTTAAAGGCGGAGACAGATGCATTTATGCTAGAAACTCTGGGCTTTCCGGGTTGTGCTTGGGCGGCGGCCTGGTCCTGAGCTCGAGCGACGGGGGCTTGGGCGGCTCCTATGAGGATGGCAGGGTGGTCGTTGTAAGTGCTGAAGGCACCTCACAAAATTCTTGAATCTGATTGCTAAAAACTTTTAAAACTTCTTTGGCTTTTACCTTATATGCAAAAAAACAGAGGAGACCTAATATTCTGGCTGTTCGGCTCTTATCTAATCCTTATAGGAATGCTTGCCTTTGTCAATGCTTTCTTGCATCTGGAAGATGCTATTCCATTATGGTTTTCTTATATCGCTGTTTTTCTTATCGGAATTGGAGTCATCACAAAAAATTCTGATATGATTGCAATCCAAGCAAACATTATCGCCATACCATATATTTTCTGGAATATTGATTTTTTTTATCAACTGGCAACCAGCAGACCTTTATGGGGAATCACCGACTATTTTTTTATCAAAGAGGGGATGAATTCGCTGGGCAATTTCGTAACTCTGGAGCATATTTACATTGTTCCTGTCGCGATAGGGTTTATTTATCTTCTCGGAGCCCATAGAAAAGATTTATGGAAAATAAGCTTACTCGAAATAGCTATCATCTTTTTCATGACTTTTTTCCTTTCTTCTAGTGAAATGAATGCCAACTGCGTCTTTAGTTCCTGCATAAGCTTCATTTCTTTAGAAAGCCCTGGTTACCAATTCTTATGGTTTTTTACTGTTTTTATCATAATCTTCTTGACAAATCATCTTCTTGTTTATCTTATGAAAAAGGCTCACAGATTTGATATGAAGCCCGATGAATAAATTTAAAACTTCCCGCGATTTCTTTTAATCATGACTGAAAAACCAGAGATTTCCAGTAAAACCCAGGAAGAGATTGATGAAGGAAAAGAAAAAGAAGACATGAGGATGATAGAGTCAATCCTTTTTGTATCTGGAAAATTCCTTGATATGAAAGCCTTAATTGCACTTTCCGATATGAACCCGATAATTATAAGAGAATTGCTGGAAAAACTCAGAGAGTCCTATGAGGAAAGAGAGTCTGCGCTTAGAATTATTGAAAAAAACGAGATGTGGAAAATGGATGTTCGCCCCGAATTCAGCCATTTAACGACAAAGATTGCAGGAGGATCTTCCGAATTTACAAAAGCAGAGCAGGAAACACTGGCAATGATCGCGTTTAAACAGCCGATAAAACAATCTGTGATAGTAAAGATAAGAGGGAACAAAGCCTACGACCACATAAAAAAATTTGTGGAGTTGGAACTCATTAAGAAAAAGAAGCAGGGGCATACCCATGAACTGAGCTTAAGCCAGGAATTTTATGATTATTTCGGCGTTTCAGAGCCAAAAGCGCCAGAAAAAACAGAAGCAGAGTTGGATTAACTAAAATATGGAAATCATAACAGTTATCATTTACCTATCTATATATCTGGGACTTTTTGCAACTACTTTCTACATTCTTAGCTTTGTTTCTTATTCAAAGAAGAAAAGGGAGTTTTATACAGACAAAGAACTTCCCTTTGTTTCTGTTATAATCCCTGCTTATAATGAGGAAGAGACAATAGCAAAAACGCTGAAGTCTGTTTTAAAATCAGATTATCCTGATTTTGAAGTTATAATTATAGATGACGGGAGTTCAGACAACACTTTGAAAATAGCCAGGAAATTTGAAAACGAAAAAGTAAGAGTTTTTCACAAGGAAAACGGAGGAAAAGGTTCTGCGCTCAATTTCGGACTGAAACTGGTAAGAGGGAAGATAGTATTCACAATGGATGCTGATACAACTGTCGCTAAAGAAAGTATGAAAAATATGGTGCGATTTTTCAAAGACGACGAAATAATGTGTGTAAGCCCTGCCATTATAATAGACAAACCAAGAAATATACTGCAGAGAGTACAGTATATGGAATACCTTCTTAGCCTGTTTTTGAGAAAGGCATTCGCTTCTTTAAAATCAATATACATCACTCCTGGAGCTTTTTCTGCATACAGAAAATCCTTTTTTGATAAATTCGGTTTGTATGATGTTGGAAATCCCACAGAAGACCTGGAAATGGCCTTAAGAATTCAGTATAATGGATATTACACTGAGAATTGTCCAGAGGCTCCTGTATACACAATTGCTCCCTCAACTTTTAAGGAGCTGATGATACAAAGAAGAAGATGGTATTTCGGACTTCTTAAAAATCTGTGGACCTACAGAAAAATTGTCGGAAAAAAATACGGAGATCTCGGAAGTTTTGTCATACCAACAGCATTGGTGAGCATAATCCTTTCTGTAATGGTTGTCGTGTATATGTTCTTCAAAACGATTTTTGAGGTTAAAGACAACTTGATTTTTTATCAAAGTGTTAATTTTGATTTTTCAAGCATATTCAATATCAATTTGTATTTTATAGAAAGAGTCTTGTTCCTTTTTTTCAGCAAGCCAGTTGTGCTTTTCATAATTCTGTTCATGACTGTACTTGGATTTTACATGCGTTATGCCTCAAGAAAGATAGGAAGGCTGTCTGGATTACTTGTAAATCTAATTTTGTTTTATATGTTTTTTGCAATTCTTTTTGGATTATGGTGGGTAATAACAATATTTTATACAATATTTTCAAAGACAGTAAAATGGAGAGAACTATAAAAGTAGAAACTTATATAAGTTTAAGATAGGTTTTTCATCATAATATGGAAAAAAGAAAATTTGAAAGCAAAAACCGGTATGTTATATCTTTGCTAATAGCAACATTTGTTTTTTTTCTAATCTTTGCTGTCAGCTATTCTATATCTTATTTTGAACTGCAAAGGGTTTCCAATCTCCAGGTTGATGTTAGTTACGATATCTTTGAGGATAAGCTTGATTATTCTCTATTTAATGCGTCAATATGTGATGAACAATATTTTGGTAAGATATCCCAGGACTTGGGTTTCCAGGGAAGAATTATAGATGACCTTGAAAGGAAACTTGGAAAGCAAAATGAGGATGTTTTACTCAGGAAAAAGTTCTATTCGCTAATAGAAATTGAACATCTTGAATTTGTGAAGGAATTTAACAATAACTGCTCTAAAAGCAAGGAAAAGATAAATACAATTCTTTTCTTTTACTCTAACAATGAATCATACATCAAAGAAAGCGAAGAAGCCGGAAGAATACTTGGAGTAGTGGCTGAAAGAAACCAGAACCTTATTATTTACTCTTTTGATATAGATCTTGAAAGCGATTTGGTGAACAAACTGGAGAAAAAGTACAATGTAACATCCTCTTCGACAGCGGTGATTAATGAGAAAACCAGCATAAAGCTTCCTGCAAATATCCAGGAGATAGAAAAACACCTGCAGTAATTATATATTTTTATACAGAAATATTAAAAAACAACTCATAGTTTGATTTCTAATGGAAATATTTTGTTCTGTCTGTGGGATATCCGGCAAGATGAGGGGCGTATTTGAGGTTATTTCTCCTAAGGGTGTTATTTTTGCATGCGAGAAATGTGTATCTGAAGAAGGGTTTCCGGTGCTTAAAAAACCAGATAAAAAGGTTTTTGAAGGGTCTGAAAGAAAAAGCAGCGTTTACGAAAGGCTTTCGAGACTTTCAGGGATAAGACATGCAGAGCAACAGGAAAGGCCTGAGCTGAAAAAACAGGAAGAAAGCCTGAGAAAAATAATTGACAGGAAATATGAAGAAAAAATGAGAATGCAGGATTTCAGATTGAAATCGAGGCCAGATTTAATAGATAAATTTCACTGGATAATCATGAGGGTGCGAAGAGTTCGCGGATTAACACAAAAACAGCTGGCTGAAATGATTGGAGAATCAGAAGCGGCAATAAAAATGGCAGAACAGGGTCTAGTTCCTGAAGGCTACGAACTCATGGATAAGATTGAAGGATTTCTTAACGTAAGGCTTATCAAGGAAAGAACTTCGTCCATGCTTGGCCAAAGTAAGGAAAGAAATATTTACCCAATTTCTTCTCCTGAAAAAAGGGAAACTCGCCCAAGCGTGGTCGAGTTAGAGGGAGAAAAACAAAGACCACAAACATATCCGCAGAAAACCCTGAGCCTTGACAGAAAAAGCATTGGTTCTTTAACAATAGCTGATTTGCATAGAATGAAAAAAGAGAGAGGGGCGGAAATGTGGAAAGCTGAACTTGAAGACGGGGAAAAAGAGGAAGTGATAGGGGAAGAGCCTCTAAGCAAAGAGGAAGATTAGGATGAAAAAATCCTATATGCTTATCTTTTTTGACTCCTTAAACAAAGAAAACCAAAGCCTTTTTAAACTGAAATCCTGATTTCTTATCATGGAAGGTGCCAAACTTGAACTCGAGATTCTTAAAAGTTCAAAAGAAGAAATTGAAGTCAGGATTGGAAGTATGACTCTTGTTGAAATTCTAAGGGTTTACTTAAACAAAGACCCCGCAGTAAACTTTGCTGCCTGGAAGAGAGAACACCCGTCAGAAAAACCAATTCTAAAGGTAACAACAAAAGGAAAAACTGCTAAAAAAGCGATAAGCGATGCTATAACTTCTATGGTGAAAGACCTCGATAAGATTGAGGCTGATTTCAAGAAGATGAAGTAGGTTAAAGGATATTTCTTAGTTCTTCTAATCTCTTATTTGCATCTATTGATGTGGAAAACATCTTCCAAAAAATTCTTGAGAGCCATTCCACCCATTCTTTATCTTTTATGGTATAGGATATGAACACCTTTTTATCAAGCTCATGAATCTTACCTGTCGGCTCTTTTATCTCTTTCATATGGAATAGTTTTTTATCGAAAATACTAGCCCTTAATGGATGCTCTCTGTGTCTTATTTCTATGTTTTCTTTCCCATATTTGAAATTCAAAGACAGCATCTTTTCTATGTTCTCTTTTCCCGCAATATCGACCCTACAAAGGACCTTTATGCTCACTCCTTTCTTAACCAAACTATCTATTATCTTGAACATATCAATACTTTTATTTTTGAAATTGATAAAAGACAGATTGCCGGAAAAAATCAGTATCTGCTTCTCAGTTCTATTAAATAGTTCACTTAAGTTTTGAATAGCAACTTCTTCTTCATTTTGTGAATATTTTAATCTGGAATTTTTATTGCCTTCCTTTATATGCTGGAAGATATCAAATGCCGAAAAATCTTCTTTTTTGTGTGCTTTCATTATATCTTCTTCAAGCTGTTCTTGGAATACGGAGCTGCTTATTTTGTCCATAGAAGACCAATAAACTATTTTTAATGCTCCTCGAGTGCCTTCCCTAAATGTTCTTGTGGAAATTGTACCAAAATTTTTCCCAATTTCCTGAACATACCTGTCTGCTGTTCTCCAATTTTTTTCAAGATATTTTGCTATTTCTTGTATACTTCTCGGTTTTTTGTAAACAAAATCTTCTATTTTTTTGGTTATATCGCTATTAAGCATAAACTTCAATGTTTTCAAAATATTTAAACTCTTTTATCAAGTACAACACTATTGACATTTTTTGTACAGTAAATTGTATATTCTCTACAACTCCTATGATAAATATGGAAAAGATTTTCTTTTCCCAAATATTATTGAAAGGAGGTGATAAAAATGGACTTATTAGGAGGTTTAGTTGAGAGAGTTGGTTTAACTGGAAACGAGTCTCTAGCTGAGATAATAAACTCCGGCATAATTGGAATAGCACCCTTTCCTTTAAATGGCCAAATGTATATACAGGAAGTTCACGATTGTTTTATCCAAAGAGCGGAAAAACAACAACAGCAAATAAAGTCGACTCTTGATGCTCTCACCAGAGAAATTCCCTTACCATCTCAGGAAGAAGACTTTGATTCAACAAGAAATGAATTAGTTGCTGAATATCTTTCTTGCGGGATTGAAGCTTATTTTGACAGGATTTCTTCTGATTTATTTGATATCAAAAGAAAGATAGAGGCGGAAGTTAAAGACAGGTATGATAGCAATAAAAAAAATTTAGTAGAGATCCCCCTTTTTGCAAATGCGCGACTTAATCAAGAAGAATGGAATTGCTCGATAGTTTCCAATGATGGAACATATACTCATAAAATAGACATAAAATCCTTTGTTCCCCCAATAACAAAAGAGGCCAAAGAAAAAGTTAAGGCATTTCAGGCAATTTATATGGAAGCTATTTCTAAATCATTGAGGGAGCCATTAATTGGCGATATAGTGATGAGGGATTTACAATCCAAAGTCGCCGAAGCGGATTTGTCTGTATTCTGGATTCCAAAGCCGTTTGATCTAAGAATAAAAGTTGAAACTATTGACAACGATCCTTTTATCGCAGCTTCAGTATATAACAGAAAATATCTTGTTTCTAAATGGAATGTTGATGGTGAACTGCCTTATGAGCACTATCTAAAGGAATTCGGAGTTTCTGGAATTCGTAATGCAACTCCCATTAAAATACCGAATAGCTTTAAGAATTGACACAAAAAACTTTATTTTTTATTTTTTCTCTATTTTTTACAACAATAATTCTTATTAATCTCCCCTTCTTTTACCAAATATGCTGGAAGATGAAAAACCAGGAAAGGTTTCTGCCGGAAGTTTTGACCTTAACAAATGGCTTTACGGAGGCTACGAGGCAGGAATAATAACAATGATTGCAGGGCCTCCTGCGAGCGGGAAAACAAATTTTGTTATTCTTGCAGCTTGCAGCCAGGCAAAAAAAGGCAGGAAAGTCATTTTCATAGACACTGAGGGCGGATTCAGCACAGAAAGGGTTAAGCAAATAGTCGGGCAGGAAAATTACGAGGAAATCCTAAAAAACATCCTTCTTCTGAAGCCAATGAGTTTTGAAGAGCAGAAAAAATTATTCCTCAAGCTGGCAGAGCAGGTGAAAAAAGAAAACATAGGCCTCATTATCATAGATGGAATGGCTATGCATTATC
This sequence comes from Nanoarchaeota archaeon SCGC AAA011-D5, assembly GCA_000405225.1. GTDB lineage: Archaea > Nanobdellota > Nanobdellia > Pacearchaeales > GW2011-AR1 > ASMP01. The sequence goes on from ASMP01000001.1 coordinate 115,149, forward strand.
GTTTAGAGCTAGGATATGTAAAAAATAAGGAAGCAAAAAATGAAGAGGAAATTAAAAAAGTCAACAGGGAACTTGCCTGGCAGATGAAGCTTCTTTCTGAAATTTCCCAAAAACAAAGAATTCCTGTTCTTATCACGAACCAGGTTTATTCTGAGTTTTTATCTGATGAGGAAAGAAAAAAAGGGGTCAAGCCAGGAGTCAATCTTGTTGGCGGCGATTTGATGAAATACTGGAGCAAGGCAATAATTGAGCTTAAGAATGAAAACGGAAGAAAGAAAGCAATATTGCTGAAACACAGGAGCATGCCGCAGAAAGAAATGAATTTTGAAATAAGGGAAAAAGGAATATTTCGTAGGGGATGGTTATAGAAATATTCCAAATTTGCCCCAGACGTCAAAACAAAGTTTTGCGTCGCGAAGCCAAAAATGGCTTCTGAAGCGTGGTCAAATTAAAGGCATTTTCAAAAGAGAGTGGATATAGACCATAGGACGTTACCTTTGCAAGAAAGAAGAAATAACTTTTAGGTGGTTCTCAAAGATTTTAAACATCTGTTTCTTTGATAGTTGATGCAGGAAAAAGAGGGTAAAGATATTCGTTTTGAAGTTATTAAAAAAATAGCAGATACAAGATTTAAGTACCGGGATATTGGAAAAATTTCAGAGCTTTCCACCAGTTCTCCTCCGAGCGTTTTTATCGGAAGCAAATTAAAATATCCTTTGGTGAATGTAGGAATATTAAGCCCGCTGGAAAAAGATGAAGATGCCTGGATATATGATGATGCTGAATTCTGGGCAAAGAACAATTTTGGAATAAGAGATGTTGTAAGCCTAAGAGAAAGCCTGTTGAATTCCAGATTCCAGTCAAAAGTCACTGATCCAAGGTCAGGCAACAGGAAGTTTGTCAAAATGGCCCAGGAGCTTGCACTTGCTTCGAAACCAGTAGACTTGGAGATTGAACTCAAATCCAGAGTCGGTCCGGGATTCAAAAGGGACAGGGTTGTTATTCCGCAGGGAATGAGTGCCCCTCTAAAAAAAGCAAAAATTACGGGAAATGTAAAAATTAATCCTAAACTTGACAAGGTCATGAACGACGAGATAAAAGCGGCAGAAGCTGTAGAAATTCTTTATATGAACAACTTTTCAGAGTATATCTTAAGCAAGGTCCTTTCTGTTGGAGTTCTTGGTCTGAAAAAAGACAGGAAACTTGTTCCAACGAGATGGAGCATAACTGCCACAGACGATATGATAGGAAAGAAACTACTTGAAAAAATAAGGGATTATCCATGGATTGAGAATCATGAATTATTTTTCGGAGAGTTTATGGGAAACTGCTACTTGGTCATGTTATTCCCAAACATTTTCTCTTATGAGCTTTTTGAATTGTATCTGCCGGGAAGCTCGTGGAATCAGGGAAAAGAGATAAAAGCTTCCACAGACATGGAAGATTTCTATGGAAGAAAAAACTATGCAAGCAACACAGCAGGAGGATATTATGCTGCAAGGCTTCCTATCCTTGAGTACCTGGAAAAAGAGAAAAAACAAGCCTCTGTTCTGGCAATAAGGATCGAGCTTCCAAGCTACTGGGCTGCCCTCGGCGTATGGGTATGTCGAGAAGCCATGAAGAAAGTATTAGGCAATAATAATCTTAAATTTTCAGACATGAAGGAAATGCTAGAGAGCGCGAGAAAAATAGGAATGATAAAGTTTGGTTATGACTCCTCGAAAATCCTGAAGAAAAGCAAAATTCTGGAAAATATAAAAACCCAGACTACGCTTGGGAAGTGGTTTTAGGTTTATTCTTAGTTTTCTAAGCCTAAATCTCTGTTAAACCAAGGTCCTTCACAATTATCTCTGAAATCTCTTCTGAGATATTTCCCTCTTTCATCAATTATCTCTATATAAAAAGCCTCTCCAACTTCAGCTTTTTTTCTAAGTAGAGGACTCATTTTTTCGTCTAAGATAATTCCTACTCTTACCTTATCCCCCTCTCTTACAGGAGTTGTTCCGTAAAAATTTAGCTGCGTAATTTCAATAGGAGGAATGGGATTTAAGTATACTCTCAAATAATTTCTATGGGAAGCATCTTTTCTTCCCCCCTCAGCGCTTGTTACATAACCTTCAATTCTAACTATTTTTAAGGTTTCAATTCCTCTTTCAGTTAAAATTTCAATTTTATTAGCAAGAGCTTCCAAACTAATTTTTCCCATTTTTTTATGTGTGAATACAGATTTATAAAACCTACGGTTGTGTTATTACTTTAAAATTACTATTTAAAATTATTCTCCTGCTTCTTCCTGTAAGCCTCAATCCTTTTCTTATTTGTCTCACATTCTTTGTTGAAACAGAAAATCCATGGCTTTTTTCCTTTTCTTATTGATAAGAGCATTGGAAATCCGCAATGCTCGCAGATTTTGTCTGATTTTTTTATCAGGGAATCTGGTGGCAGGGAATAAAGATTCTTACATTGGGGATAATTTGTGCATCCTACAAAGCTCCTTTTTGTCTTTTTTGAATACATTATCTGCAGGCTGCCTTTCTTGCAGACAGGGCAGATGTTGAGTTTGTTTTCCTCCCTCTGCTGAATCCAGAGCTTTGTATTTGCATCCGCAAGTTCCTCGCCTATTTCTTTTTCCTGTGATTTGAACTGTTCTGAAATCTTTATTATCGTGTTTTTTGCTTCTTCTATGACTTTTTTTCTTTTTCAATATAGTTCTTTTTTGAAGCTTGAATGGCGTTCATTTCTTTTTCAAAATTTCTCGTGAGGGATTCATCGATTATTATCGGGCTATGTTTTTCCATAGTTTCTATCAGAGAAATTCCCAGTGAAGTAGCTTTTATACTCTGGCCATGTATGTATCCCCTATCATAAAGAGTTTCTAATATGGCGGACCTGGTGGCTTTTGTTCCCAGATTTCTTTTTTCCAGCTCTGAAATAACAGATGCTGGAGAGTATCTGTGCGGAGGCTGTGTTTCTTTTTCAATTATATCCAGATTAGAAATTTTTATTTTCCCGTTTACGTCCGGAATTTCCTCTTCTTTAAATTTTAAAGGATAAATGCTTAACCATCCCTTTTTTATGATTGTGGAGCCTCTTGCATAGAAGATTAAATTACTAATTTTTGCACTTATTGTTTTGTTTTCAAGAACAGCGTCTTCACAGAACAAGGAAAGAAATCTTTTTACTATAATGTCATAGATTTTTTTTTCGTCATCGCTTAAATTTCCAGTATTCTCTGTTGGATATATCGAAGGATGAGCCGGATCTGTTTTTTTCCCCTCTACAGGCTTTTCTCTTGTAAGGAGTTTTTCAGCTTTATATTTTATTGCAAGATTTCTGAGAATTTCCCCGTAGTTTATAGAAGGCGGAAGCTTCTGGCTGGAAGTTCTTGGATAAGAAATCAAACCCGCCAGATAAAGATTCTGTGCAATCTGGAGGGTTTTCCCCGGATTTAAGCCAAATAATCTGTATGCCTCTGTCTGTAAATTCGTGAGATTAAATGGCGGGTTTGGCGGAATCTCTTCCCTCTTTTTCTTTGTTTCTACATCTGCACTTTTTCCTAGAAGTTCCTTAAATTTCCCAAGTTCTTCTTTTTTGAAAATGTCTCTGTTATGCACCAGCTCTATCTTGGGACTTTCCAGAGTGATAAAGATCTGCCAGTAAGCTTGTGGTTTAAATGAAGAAATCTGTTTTTCTTTTTGGACTATCATATTAAGGGCAGGGCCTTGGACTCTTCCTATAGACATTATCTTGAATTTTCCGATAGCCTTTAAAGCATTCATCAAAGCTCTTGAAAGATTTATCCCATAGAACCAATCCAGATAATGTCTTGTTTCTCCTGCAATTGCCTGGCCCCAATCCAGGCTCGGGAATTTTTTTTCGTAAGAATCATTCAGCTCTTTTTGTGTCAGGGTTGAAAATTTCATTCTTGAAGCATCTTTCTGGTTTCCGATAAATCTTACGACATTCAGGCCAATGACCTCTCCTTCTATGTCATAATCCGTGGCAACAGTCATGGAACCGGAGTTTTTTACAAGTCTTGCAAGAACATCGTGGTATTTCTTGCTGAAATCGCCCTTTCGTACCATGTAATTTGGAACCCATTTTATGTCAAAAACAGGGATTCCAGAACCAGAAGATGTCTGCGCCAAAGTAAAGAGATGCCCGACAGCAGACGCAACCACAATTTTTTTCCCTTGCCTGTCGACTTCATAATAGGGAACCCCGTTAATGCTTTTTTGAACTGATTTTCCAAGGCTGGAAGCGATTTTTAATGCTGCCTGTGGTTTTTCGGTGATGATTAATTCATAGCCATCCGGAACCAAGGTTATTTTTTGCGGAATATATTCTGATTTTGTTTTACCTGTTTTTTTAGCTCCACCTCTTACAGATTTCTTTTTTACTGGGTGGATTTTGGGTGTTTTTTTAAAAATAGCCTCCCCCTCTTTTTCTATCTTCACCAATGATTTTAAATCAGGCTTTTTGTAAGCTTTTTCCACAGCATACTTGACGTCTTTTTGCTCTACAGGAAAAAATTGCTCTGCAGAAATTTCTGCTTTTGTCTTTTTTTGTCTTCGTGGCATGCCTTTCATTACTTATTTTCGTTAATAAACATTACGAAATACCATCTCCCAAAAGGTTTAAAAGCACACCACTTATGGGATATATACTTTAAAATACACACGTCCAAAGATGAAAGACAATTTTGACATCTTTTTTAGGAGAAAGCCGGCCTTGATGCTGGTTTCCTTGAAAAAGAACACGAGGATGAGGTACGGCAGTATTTTGGCTAAGGAAGTAGACTGCACTTACAGCCACGCAGTGAAGATTCTGCAGACGCTTGAAATCTTGAAATTGGTTGATTTTGAAAAAAGAGGGCGGATAAAAATTATAAAATTGACCAAGAAAGGCAGAGAAGTTGCAGACGCTATAGAAAACATTCAGAAACTGATCAGATAAGGCAAGAATTCTGATAACTACCGCCCAACGCATTTGTTTTTTCTTACCTGCTGGTATATTTCAGGTTATCTAGATTTTAGCAAATATTGATGACTACGGCAACAACATATATTTAAACTTCTTCCTCTAAATTTTTTTAAGGCTCCGCAGCTCATGAGGGGTAAACCCCTACAATAACCCCCTTTAAAGCGGTTATTCGCTACGGACCAAAGGCTCCGTAGCTCAGCCTGGTAGAGCACTGGACTCTTATGAGGAGAACCAAGGTTCTCCCTACACTACCCTCTCCTTTACAAGAGAAATCAGAGAGATCCAGGTGTCGTGGGTTCAAATCCCATCGGGGCCATACAGCATTTTTGATTAAAGAAAGGTTTAAATACTTTAAGTGCATATGAAATGCATACTAAATACACACAAAATCACATGGCAAATGAAACTGTTTCAGCAAGAGTTGAATTAAATGATTATGCAAACAGGGTTTTAGGTATGATAAAATTAAAATATGGGCTGAAAGACAAGTCAGAGGCCCTGAATAAGTTCATTGAACTTTATGGACACGATATTCTTGAAAGAGAGGCAACGGAAGAATATGTAAAAAAAATTATTGAAATATCTAAGAATCATTTTAAGAAACATGGGCATAAAAAGATGAGTTTACGGGAACTTGATAAACTCTCTGGAGTTTAAATGTTTGATTTTAATCTTACAGATGAACTTAAGTCGATAATAGAAAAATTAGCAAAAAAGGACAAAAAAAGATCCGAGATTATAAATAAAAAAATAAAGCAGATAATTAACTCTGATTCTGCATCTATACAGCATTATAAGAATTTAAGACAGGATTTAAAAGAATTTAAAGCTGTTCATATAGATTCAAGTTTTGTTCTTGTTTTTAGAGTTGATATTGCTAAGAATTTTATTCTTTTCGTTGACTTTGACCACCACGATAAAATCTATAAGAAAAAATATAGATTATGACTGAAAAGGTATCACTTCTGATAATTGATCATCGGGGCTATTTTTCTTGCAAGATCACACAGAAATAAATTTTATACTGGCATTGGCCATCTTTCTGTGGAAGTCAAGATCAGGGCTGATATCTTTTGATTCAAATATCACTAAATCTAAACCCTCCCAAAAAAGGAACCAGCCTGCTGGCTCAAGAAGAATTGTGAAAAAACTGGTCATAAAACTTTCATTTTTAAACCTAAAAAATAAGTAAGTAGCTACAAACATTAGAGCAATGCCAACTATTGTAAAAGAAAGCCCTGTTTTTATTGTCTTCTTTTTTTGCTTTTTTAATATGTGAAGATGTTTTTTAAAATACTTTTTCAGCCTGTCTTCTATTCTTGCCTCTTCCTTTAAGTTTCTCTCTTCTTTTGGCATCATAAAAATAAAATCCATCTCCTCTTCCTTCACCAGACATGCTCTTTTTGCTTCAGAGAGAAAATCATCAGAAAACCCTCTTTGAGGTAGTGGTCTTGGGTCAAAATTAGAGAAAATGTCCTCGTATTTTTTAATCGCAAATCTTACTTCAGAACTCTCCCAAGAATCCTCTTCCTCCTCTTTCTCTGCTTGCATATTTATTAAAACAAACCGCAATTTAAAATTCTATCACTTCTCTTATTAATAACAAATTGTTGCCAATATTAAGATATAAGCTTCCATTTTCATATTTACAACCAATTCCATAAATTCCAGAATATTCTGACATTTTAATCAAAATAAAATTACCTATATTCACGCCAGGTGTTCTCGCACTTGGTGCATTTGAAGAACTTAGTCTCTGCCTCGTCTGTTGCCCTTGTCTGGCGGGTCCAGAAGTATGCCTTTTTGTTACCGCATTTTTCGCATGACTTTTCAAGGTCTATTGTAGGATAGACCTCAACATCTTTTTCCTTTATTACCGCGACTTCTTGCTTCCTTCCTATCTTTTCAGAGGTTTTTATCTTCATCTTTGACTTAGAAGAATAGCCACATCTAGGGCAACCCATATTCTTGGTTTTCATTACGAGAACAGAACCACACCTCGGACAAAATTCCATTTTAGTTTTTATTCTAAATTAAGTCTGTTTAAAAACTTTACTGTTAATTCCATATTTTCCTCTTGATTTTGCAACCTGTTGTGATATTAGGAAATTCACTTGCTAAGTGCCTTGATAACTTGATCATAGATTTTCACCCATTTTTGATGCCACCGAACAGAACCAACATTTTTCACAGGTTTTTTGCCTTGAAGAATCAAGCGACGCTGATGCTTAGCCCACTGCGTGTGGATATCCCGTGCATAGCTCATGCCTTGAATCAGTTTCCTATTTTTCATAGAGTTCATCATCTTGTCCCTTAATTTTCATTGCATGGTCCCCTTTCAGACTTTGGTTTTTGCCAGTCATAAAATGCCAGCTTTATCCATCCGAAATAAGGAGCAAGCTTTACAACAGCTTTTCCGACCAACATTTCCTCTGTTACCCCGCCTTCAAATTCAAGCTGTCCATTGTTATTATCCCCGATTGTGGAAAATATTTTCTCTTCATTCTCTGTGCTGGTTATGCTAATTATCCTATGTATTACTGGATTTTTCTGATTTGCATTGAAAATTATTATGTCCCCCTCTTCAAGCTTTTCGGGGTTTGCTCTTACTATGAACAATATGTCTCCTTTGCTGAAGCCATTCTTCATGGGAAAACCCCTGAAGTCCGATTCATTTACTGAAAATTCAGAATATTTGCCTTCATGTCTCTGCCACCATGAATTAAAGTTGCTGAATAAATTTCCCTGATGGTACATGCTGCAGGATTCCACTATGGCCAGTGGGAGAGGGGTTCCTGTTATAAGGCTTAGTCCTGGAAAGAAAATGAACTTTATGAAGATGAAAAGAAAAACTATAGAGAACACCCAGCCTTTGAAGCTGTCATCTTTCCAGAGAAAAAACCAGAATTTTCCCCAATAGTCTTTCAGACTCTTTTTTAAATCCATTAAAAATTTAATCCGCGGATGTTTTTAAAGTATCTCACCGAAATAAAATAAATACTTTTTAAACAAAGCCTCAATCACCGAAATATTTAAATAGTATACTCTTTATGTGTATACATTAGAGTGTATACCACCTCTTTTCAACCCAACCGCCGTGTCTGAATCGTTAAAAAAGAATGAAGACAAACGAATCAAGGCACGGTTGTTATACTTAAATAAAAACCAGAAAAACAAAAAGAAAACATAGAAAATGGCAGATATTTTTGACAATCCCATACTTTGCAAGGACTGCAATTCTAGAATGAAGCAGACAACCTTTGAAAAGAACGGATTTTTAATAAGGGTTGTTGTGTGTGATAAATGCGGCCACAGAATCCTTCATCCCAATGATGAGGCAGAATATCACAGATTTGTGGATTTAAGGAACAAGGAATTCAGGGTAAAAATGAGGCTTGTAGGAAACAGTTATGCAGTTTCTATTCCAAAAGAGATAGTCTCCTTCCTAAGGGAAATGAAAGAGCAGGAAAAGAAAATGAATGACATGGTAAGTCTCTGTTTTGAGGATTTCGGAAGATTGAGTTTGGATTTTAATAGCAGCTTAAAGGAACAAAAAGGGAATTCGAGAATTGTTAAAGCAAGAGAGCTTAAAGTCGTGAAGAACAACAAGCCTGTTTTACATATCAGGCATTTTTCCGATTCTGCAAATCCAAAAAATAATAAAACACAGGTGTTTAAGAAAATTAAAGAGGAGGAATAAAATGAAATTTATCCTAGAAATAAGCGAAAGGGAAAGAGATGCTTTAAAGAAAGCGGGAAAAGAAATAAAAAACGTATTCAAAAAGATTGCCGATAGTTTTGAAATAAAAGTCGTTAAAAACAAAAAATAAAAATGGATAAAAAAGAAGTTCAGCTAAAAGTCGTGGAAGCACAGCAGGATGATGCGTACAAAGGAATAGCCAGAATAGACGGCGAAGTAATGCGCGAATTGGGAATAAGGAGAGGCGATGTAGTGATAATCAAGGGAAACAGGGAAACTGTCGCGATTGCTGATCGTGCTTACCCTGCAGATGTCGGCGAGGGAATTGTAAGGATAGATGGAATTCTGAGAAGAAATGCCAAAACAGGTATCGGCGAAGCTGTCAAAGTTTCCAAAGCAGATGTGAAGGAAGCAAAAAAGCTCATTATTGCCCCTGCACAGAAAAATATAACGGTGCAGGCAGAACCAGAGAATTTAAGACGAGGCTTGCTTGGTAGAGCTGTTGTAAAAGGAGATGTTGTTGTTCTTGGAGGAGTTCAAAGACGAAGAGATCTTTTCTCAGAAGAACTTGGAGGAGATATCGGAGACATGTTAGGAGACATGTTTGGAAGCATGGGGGGAGGATTCGGACAATTGGGTGGAGGAGTTACTCAGATTAAATTTTTAGTCGTCAATGCAGCCCCCTCTCAGCCTGTGATAATAACTGAAAATACGCAAGTGACCTTGAATCCCAAGGCAGTTGAAATAACAGAGGAAAACATACCTGAAATAACTTATGAGGATATTGGTGGGTTGTCTGAGGAAATAAAGAAAATAAGGGAAATGGTTGAAATTCCGATGAAGCACCCTGAAATTTTTGAAAGACTTGCCATTGAACCCCCAAAAGGTGTCTTGTTGCATGGGCCTCCGGGAACAGGAAAAACTTTACTTGCTAAAGCTGTAGCAAACGAATCTGAAGCAAGTTTCATTCTTCTTAACGGGCCTGAGATAATGTCAAAGTTTTATGGTGAATCTGAAAAGAAGATAAGGGATATTTTTGAAGAAGCTGAAAAAACAGCGCCATCGATTATATTCATTGATGAACTTGATGCAATAGCTCCCAAGAGAGAAGAAGTTATGGGAGAGGTTGAAAGAAGAGTTGTCTCCCAATTGCTCACGATGATGGATGGCCTTAAATCAAGAGGAAAAGTAATTGTTATCGGAGCCACGAACAGGCCGAATTCCCTAGACCCTGCTTTGAGAAGGCCTGGGAGATTTGACAGGGAAATAGAACTAAATGTTCCCGGAAAAGAAGGAAGATTGTCAATTTTGAAGATTCATACGAGAGGAATGCCTCTTCATAAAGATGTAAACCTCAAAGAGATAGCTGCTGTAACTCACGGATTTGTTGGCGCTGATTTGGAGTCCTTGTGTAAGGAATCAGCTATGATTGTTCTGAGAAAAGTGCTTCCGAAGATGAAGATGGAAGCAGAAGAAAAAATTCCTGCTGAAATTCTTGAGAAATTGATAATAAAACATGAAGATTTAGTAGAGGCACTTAAAGTAGTAAGGCCAAGCGCAATGAGGGAAGTTCTTGTCGAAATTCCCAACACAAGATGGGAAGACATAGGAGGCCTGAATAAAATTAAACAAGATCTTCAGGAAGCTGTTGAATGGCCTTTAAAACACCCTGAAACCTTTGTGAGAATGGGAATAAGGCCTTACCGCGGGATTTTACTTTATGGACCACCTGGAACAGGAAAAACTCTTCTTGCTAAAGCTGTTGCTAAAGAAGCAGAAGCAAATTTCATTCAGGTCAAAGGCCCTAGTTTATTGAGCATGTGGGTGGGTAAATCAGAGGAGGGCATGAGAAAAATCTTTGAAAGAGCAAGGCAGGTAGCTCCATGCATAATCTTTTTTGATGAGATAGATGCCCTTGCAGGCAAGAGAGGGCTTGACGCTGGAACAAAAGTTACAGAGCGTGTTTTAAACCAGATGCTTGCAGAGATGGATGGTCTTGAAGATTTGAACGATGTACTTGTCATAGGCGCAACAAACAGGCCAGACATGTTAGACCCTGGATTATTAAGGCCAGGGAGATTTGACAAGATACTTCTGGTTGGAGCTCCTGATGAAAAAGGAAGACTTCAGATTCTTGAAATTCACACAAAGAAAATGCCTATTGGCGATGCCAGCGGAAAAAAGCCTTTGACTCCTGAAAAAAGGGAAATTCTTCTGGAAGAGCTGGCAAAGAAAACAGAAGGATATACAGGAGCTGACCTTGAAGCTGTTGCAAGAGAAGCCGCGATGCTTTCCTTGCGGGAGTCTATCGATAGTAGGTTTGTAACAGAAGAGCATTTCTTTGAGTCCCTTAAAAAAGTAAAACCTAGTGTAAGCAAGCCTCTTCTTGAGGTTTACAAGAAAATTGAGGATACTTTCCTGAAGAGCGCAAAGACAGCAGTCCCTCTTGAAAGCAGCTATCTTGGATAATTTTGGATAAGTTGATAACTTTATGGTAGAGAATATAGAACAAATTTTATCAGGGATTTGCCCGAATTGTAGAAAAGAATCTACATTTAATTATATTGGTGAACAGGAAATGTTTAAAGAACCAGCTATTCAGCTTTATGATTGTAATTCATGTAACTCTTCAATTGACTTAGCCAGCATTTCTAATAAAAAACCTATTCAGTAGTCACGATGACTCTGCCTTCTTTGTCAATGAAAATCGTTTGCTCTGCCTGACTTACTTTAGAGTCAGAGACTTCAACCAACTGAGAAAAATGATGCAGGTTTCCATTTGCCTCCAACTCTTTTAAAGCAAACAACCCCCTGGCTTCGAATTTTTTGAAAATCCAGCGCGAACAAAAAGGCAGAGTATTATATTCTTTTTTTATGAATTCCAGAATCTCTCTTGCCAGAGAGCTCCTTGGACTTTTCTCTGAGGTTAGTTCATAAATTCCGGAAAGCTTCCCATCCCTGACCTTTCCTGATCCAGGAGTTGCGAAAGGCTCAATTGCATAAAGCCCTTCTTCAAGTTTTATGGTTTTTCCATCATCGATATTTGGAATTGTAATTCCTGCATGCAAGCTGTACTGTTCCATGCTATGACCGGAGAGATTTATTATCGGAGAGAAGCCACTTGCCTCTATGGTTTTAGAAATTACAGAACCGATTTTGTTTGTTGTTATACTGCTTCCTGTGCGTTTTATTTTGTAGTCTGCAGTTTTAGATTTAATAAATTCAACAGCCTCACTTAAAGCATTTTCACTGGCTTTTACTAACTTTTTATTTTCCTCATTCTCATCAAGGTCTACAGAAAATGCGTTGTCTGCCACCCATCCGTCAACATTGACGCCAAAATCCACTTTTAGCAATCCGTTTGCCGCAGTTTTATCATCGTGACCTGGAGTGTAATGTGCTGCGACTTCATTTATGCTGAGATTTACCGGAAAAGCCGGTTTTCCCCCAAGCTCAAAAATTTTTGCCTCTATCTTTTCTGCTATTTCCAGCAAAGGAATGCCTTTTTTTACAATAGTTCTTGCATAGATTTTCACCTGTGAAGCTATTTTTCCGGCTTTCAGAATCTTTTCGGTGCTCATTTTTTCCTTTTATCTGGATTTTTAACAAGAACAGTGGGAAGAACAGGCTCAAAGTTCAAAGTGCCTGGATTAAATCTCATTTTAAGATGAAGTTCCTTGATTTTTCTTTTAGCTTTCTTGGCCTTTCTCATGCATTACTTAGAAAAAGTTGTTTTTTAAAATGTTTGTTGGCTATCCAATCCTGAAAACGGCTGTAACTCTTGCCGATATCTCCTGCTCGCTGGGGACAATGCTTGTTGCTTCTTGTTTTGCTTCCGCCGCAGTTGCTCCTGCGAAATCACGGGCAAGCCATGGAATATAATCATAGGAATCCACAGAAACAGAGACAAGCTTTCCAACTTTTTTATCGAGGCCTTCTGCAACACCCTCTGCCTTGGAAGTCGCGTCCTTTGCAGCAAGTTTCATCGCTTCTGCCTTGTATTTATTTTGGTTTTCCTGGCTAAGTTCAAAATTTATATAGCTGATCCCTGCTCCGGAATCCACGCCAGAGTCTATGACATCTCCGATTTTTTCTGAATCGTCGGCAGAGAGCTCGACTCTTAACGAATGAGTGGCCCTATAACCTGTTATTTTTCCTGTGCCTGTCTTGTAATCATATTCAGGATAAACACTGTAACTCTGGGTTTTGATGTCTTCCCGCTCAAAACCTTTGCCTATAAGAGAATTTATCAGCGAGTCAACAATCTCTGAATTTGCATCAGCTGCCTCGTTGCTAGTTTCTCCTTGCGAGTCAACATTGAAATAAACTCCGATAATATCAGGCATTGCCTTTATAGTTGACGTCCCTGACACGCTTATGGTGTTCTCATAAGAAGGATTTAGGGAGTTGATGAGTATCAATGTGAGTACTACTACTCCTACAATTACAAGTAATGTTATTTGCACAGATTTTTCGAGTTTCATTTTTTCTTCCAGATTTTTTGGTATAACGCTATTCTTAATACCAAGATAATGATGGCGAATACTGCTCCCGCAAGGAACCATAACCAATAGTTTTCTGTATTTATAATGCTTGCTGACTCTGCAGCTTTGGCAGAACCTTCGGTAGCCAATGCAAATGCTTCTTCCTGTGTTGCAACAACTGCCCGCTGTGCGGAAAAATAAAATTTCACTGCAACTGCGGCAATCCCCGATATTAGTGCAATGGGAATAATCTGCTTTATTTGAGAGTTTAGCTTGCTGCTTTTTGGAGAAATTACTATTGACTTATTGGAAAAACGGTACATTCTTATCTTTCTTCCCTTAGGACTCCAGAAGAAATTCTTGCTTTCCTCAATAATTCCCGCCTGAACCATCTTTCTTATATTGTATTCAGCAGTATTCAGTGGAATTTCCAGTTTTTCAGAGATGTCTTTTTCACTGGCTTCTTCTTTTTCAGATAGGAAATTGATTATCTTACTTGCAGTTTTATTTTTAAGTATCTCTGCAATTGATTTAAGTCTGCTGTCTTCCAATGAAAATAAAAGGTATTTTTTGTTCATTAAAAAGATAAAAAACTGTTCTTTATAAATAAAGCGATAAGTTCAATTTTGTTTGAAGTTATTACCGCCCTGCCTTTCTTTGAGCCTTCTGTTTTTTGGAATGAAATTTCCTATTTTTTCTTCAGAGGCCTTGCCTGTTCCAAGAAAATCTTCGCCATGCTTCATAATAAGGAATCCATGTTTTCCTGTTTTAATTGGAAGTTCATGGCCTTTCATCCATTCTTCTGTCTGTTTTTCATCAAGTTCAAATATGTTTGTCTTAATCTGTGAAGAAAGAGCCTGCGAACCCTCGATGCTGAGCCTTATAATATTTTCTCCAGGAATAATTTTCGCGAAATAAAATCCAACACGCTCTATTGGAACAATTGCTTCAAGTTTTCTGATTTCATTTTCAGATATGTCTCCGGAAAATAGGAAAAGCCTTTCTTCTCCCCTTTTTATTATCAAGCCAGGAACATTTTCTATGCCAAATTGTGCATTCAGAGCTTTTTCTATTTCTGCTTTTTCCCTTGGATTCAAGATTTTTATAAAGCTCATCTTTTCCTCTTCATTTTGGCAATAAAAAATCCCTCTGTATCGTTGTCTTGTGGATAAATCCTGCAGGACTTTTCAATGTTCTTATCATAATCATGGTCTAGCCATTTACCTATACCGGGCCTACACTTAACAGGGAGGCTTATTTTTTCTATACTAACATTATTTCCAAATTTTTTCAAAACAAAATCAATCACTCCTTCATTTTCTTCAGGGGCATGCGTGCACGTTGAATACACGGCCTCTCCACCCGGCTTCAGGATTTCTATTGCAGAAGCAAGCAATCCTTTCTGGAGCTTGGAAAGGTTTTTTATTGTTTTTGGATTCCACATTTTTGCAGTTGCATCAGAACTTCTCAGTGTTCCCTCTCCCGAACAAGGAGCATCAACCAAGATTTTGTCAAATTGGAAACCAAATTCTTTCAGCTTTTTGCAAAGATAAATTCCGTCTTTTTTCACCAGGATTGAATTTGCAACTCCGCAACGCTCCATGTTTGAAGCCAGAATCTTTAATCTTCCAAGATTAGAGTCATTTGCTATTATTATCCCTTTGTTATTCATGGTTGCTGCAATCTGTGTTGTTTTGCTTCCTGGAGCAGCCGTAAGGTCAAGAACAAGTTCATCTGGCCTTGGTTTCAGGGCAAGAACAGGAAGCATACTCGCAATTTCCTGTATATAATAATACCCGAGAAGATGCTCCATGCTTCTTCCGAGTTCTCCCGGAGACAGTTCATTTTTTATGGTCATTATTTCTGGATATAATTTAAATGGCTGAGAAACTTCCCATCCTTTTGAGTTTAATCTAGTCAGTAATTCCTCCGGAGAAATTTTTAATGTGCTGCATCTAATAGAATTCTGCAAAGGCTTATCTAAAACATCTAAATAAGTCTGCATTTCTTTCCCAAGAAGCGAAGACATACGCTCAAGAAAAATGGGCTTTAGTTCGTAGTTCTTTGTTTTCCTGTTTTTCATGAATTTGATTAAGAAAGAGAATTTTTAATACTTGAGGTTCTATTGAGGCCTAAACTCAGAATAAAATTTTGGCTAACCTATACAAACCGTAACCAGATCCAAAAAGAGCAAGTGTGAATGTTATTGACTGGTATTCTGACCAATATTTAAAATCTTCTATTAAATTTGGCTTTCCTTCTCTTTTATCTTTGAACATCTTGAATACTCCAGTAACAGGAATCCACTGCTTCCAATCCGGCTTTAATCTTTTTTCTAGAATTTCTGGGCTCATGACCTTATTCTGTCAAAGACAATATTATTAAAATCTTTCTTTGGAAACTTTAAAAATCCCCCAGTTTTGTCTGTTTTTTTCCTTCCGTGATCTCCTTTACATCTATGTTAAAAACCTGGAAGATGTTTTCAACTGCCGGAAGAATCTGCCTGTTCAAGTAATATTCAATATTGTATTCTCCTTTTTCTTCGACAAGCTTTACACAATCTCTCACGAGTTTTTTCTTTTCCCTGGTTTCTGCTATAAAATATTCAATTAGGTTAGCTCCGCTTATCGGAATTCCAAGTTCTCTCATTTTTCTCGCAGCGATAACATGCGGAGAAATTGCCTTATACTCTGAAAGGGGTTTCTGGAGCATTGTCCTTATAGTTATTTCTTCTCTGGAAACTTCACGATTTTTGACTTTCTTGATAATTTCTTTTAGGTGTTCTAAGGCTCTTTTTTCATTGCCATCTTCCAGGACAAGGCGAATGACCCTGTTTTGCAATTCTCTCGCAAGATGGCACCAGTCTCTTCTCACTGTTTCAAATCCACGTATTTTCAGCCTGTTATCTTTTCCAGTTAAGGCATATTTCTTTTTTGCCCCGATTGTTCCTGTCCTTTTTGTAACCCACAATCCACGAGTAAAAAACCCCTCCAGTTCAAGTTCCATTACTCCCGGAAGTTCGTTGTTCAGTCTTTCAAGAAGAGCAAGAGCCTGTGCCTCACTCTTTTTTTGCATAAGGAATGCTATGCTGTCTGTGTCTGAATAGATCACTTTGTAGCCCGCTTTGTCTATTTTTTCAATTGTTTTTTTTATGAAATCCCTGCTGATTGCTTTTGCTGTTGCAGAGGCTTCAGGGCAATAATATCTTGCTCCAAAAAATCCCTGATAACCATAAGAGGCATTTGCGAGAAGTTTGAAGGCATTGCTCCTTGCCTTTTTGATTGCATCCGGTTTTTCTTTTAGTTCGTGCTTATATTGTTTTCTCTTCTCTATTATCTCCCTAAGCATTTCAGGAAAAAATGCCGGCTTTTTCGAGAAATAAAATCTTTTTCCGCCGACTTCAACTTCAAGAAAATCCTTTTCTTTTTTTTCCGAAAAGGAAGATCTTGAAAGATTGAAAGTCACTATGATGCTTGGCCAGAAACTTGTGAAATCAAAAACACAGATATCTTCATATAAACCCGGAGTTGGCTCAAAGACAAAAGCACCTTCATATTTTGGCCTACGCATCCTGGTGCTAATTTCTTCATGTACTGGTTTCTTTTCAGGAATTTCCCCGAATCTGTCTAGGTTATGTATTATATAATCCTCAACATTGTTGGACATGCCGTTTCTCGTTACAGAGAAAACAGGCTCCTGCATGATTCTTGTGAATTCAAGAATGTCTGGCCAGAATTTCTGGAAAAGCCCATAGGCAAGAACAGAATCATGGAGATTATATTCAAAATAGCTGTCCCATTCTTCTTTCTTGATTTTTGAGGAGTGTTTGAATTTGAAGTCTTTTTTTGTGTCTCCTAAAAATTCTCGGGAAACTTCATTGAGAGAAAGGGTTTCAGACTGCATGTATTGCGAGTATGCTGTCTGGATAAATTTCATAAGGTCAATATGCACGATTCCCGACACTTTTCCTGTTGGAAGGGCCCCGCGGAAAAATCTTGGCTGGCTGTTATCCAAACCAAGAGCCAGAGAAACTCCAAGCTTCACTGCTCTTTCTTTCAAATAAGGCAAGTCAAATCCGTCTGAAAAATAACCAACAAGAAAATCGGGAGAAGTCTTCTTAACATAAGATACAAACTTTTCTAAGAGTTCTTTTTCATTTTTTACAACTTCCACATAGTCTGCTTTTGGCTTCCTTCCGCCCCCCGTCTTCCAGGTAAGAACTTTTTTGAAATTTTCCGAAACCATGGAAATCATGAGGATTTCACCCTCTCCTATCCCGAACTCATCTGCTTCTATATCATAAGTAAGGACTTTTGGGGAGAATGCGTGAATGTCTGCTTTTTTTTGGCTTTGGAGCTTCATGCATAGATCAACCTGCAACTCTTGGTCGATTCCTCCAAATTCTCCAGAATTGTCAAGAACCTCTCCCTCTACTTCATACCATTGCAATGGTAAAATTTTTTTTCAATGATATAATGAGTTATAAATCCCAGGTCATAGCCACGTCTTTTTTCTATCTCTTTAAGGCCAAGCCTGTCTGCTACATCATGCAAGTCTTTGTAATTTGTTGCAAAGATTTTAAGAGCATTGACTTCTTTTCCAAGAAAGTTTTTTTTATGAAGTTCAACAGCTTCTACTTTTGTCTGCCTGCCTTTAGTGTCTAGTTTTATTTTCCTTATCTTTTCCACAAGATCCTTTATCTTTTTATCGCTGAGGCCGGATTCCAAAACAGCCCAGAAATAAACAGGACACGAATCAATAATGCACAGCCTTTTTCCATGAGAATCCCTTCCTATCATCCTTATGTAATTTCTATCCTTAAAATCAAAGTAATCATAATCTACGGGAATAAATGTTGTTTTCATCCTTTTGATAAGGCATATAGTTATTTAAATTTTAATAGGAAACTCTGGAACACTAATGATAAGATTTATATACTCTTATGAAGTAGTTACAATATGGTATCAAAAATACTGGGACAGTTATCTTTCTTTGGAAAACCTGAAAAAAAGAGTGATAGTCTTGAATCTAAATTAGACTGGAAAGAGATTGCAAAAATAGCTTTGCCAAGGTTTCCTGAGTTACAGAGAGGTGAGCGCATTAGTTGTGTCGAAATGCGGAGAAGATTAAGAGATTTACAAAGAGCAGGTTTTCCCGTCAAAAAAAATTACTGGAATATGCGCCAAGAAGAGTTGTATACTTATTTGATATATGATATCAGGCCATATGTCGGTAGAATGGCTGAACAACATTGCCCGAAGATTGTTAAAATAATCAATCAAAAAAATAGGGAAATTAAAGAGCGCGCCTATCTGTTAAAGTAAAAATAATAATGGGCTTAAATATCAGGGAGATAATTCCAAGAAAAGAAATTGAGATATCGGATTTAAGAGACAAGATCGTTTTTGTAGACGCCTATAACATGCTCTATCAGTTCATTTCAACCATAAGGCAGCCCGATGGAACTCCTCTTATGGACAATAAGAGGCGTGTGACTTCGCATCTTTCAGGAATCTTTTACAGAAATGTAAATCTTCTGTCAGAAGGAATAAAGATGGTTTATGTTTTCGATGGCGAGCCGCCAGAATTAAAGGCAAGAACACATAAAATAAGGTCAGAAAGCAGAGAACTTGCAAGAGAAAAATATGGAGAGGCAAAGCAGGAAGAAGATATAGAGGGCATGAGGCGCTATAGCTCCCTTCTGATAAGAGTGGATTCAGAGATGGTGAAAGAAAGCAAGGAGTTGCTGGAGGCGATGGGGATAGCTGTTATTCAGGCTCCTGGAGAGGGAGAGGCTGAGGCAGCTTACCTAAGCAGGGTAAAAGACAGCTTTGGCGTTGTCAGCCAAGATTATGACAGCCTGCTCTTCGGAGCAAAAAGGCTTGTCAGGAATCTGGGACTTGCAAAAAAAAGGAAGACTGTATCTGGATGGCAGGAGGTTAGACCAGAACTGATAGAACTGGACAAGGTTCTGAATTCGCTTGAAATAAATCTTGACCAGCTGATATGCCTGGGAATTTTAGTTGGCACGGATTACAATCCAAAAGGCGTTCTTGGCGTGGGGCAGAAAAAAGCCCTGGAAATTGTAAAAAAATACAAACAACCCGTCTTAATATTCAAAAGTGTTGAAGAACAAATCATGAGCCTGTCGGAAAAAGACAAGTTTGAATGGCAGGAAATCTTTGAACTTTTCCATAAGCCGAAAGTTATTAATACAGATTTTAGATTTGGGAAAGCAGACGAGAAAAAAATAAAGCATATTCTTGTTGAAAAACACGATTTCTCTGAGGAAAGAGTTGACAAACAGCTGGAAAAACTTAGGGAATTTAAGGAAAAAAAGAAACAAAAAAGTTTAGGAGATTGGAATTAAACTTTTTTGTGCGAAGCTTTAGTAAAAGACTTCGGCAGAAAGCGTTAGGAGAATGGGTTTGATTTTATCTGTTTTAATAGGTCCTCATATGCCTTTTCCACCATTTTTGTACCCTTTTTGCGAGGAAGATCCCTATGACAAACAACACTGCTCCTATAAGGATGCTTGTTTCCCATTCATATACCAATTTTATAAAACCAGCAAATATAAAGAGTAGGCCAAGAACGATGAAAAATCCTCCTAATCTAAACCTCTTTATTATTACAAATGCCAAAAGTACGAAGACAATCAGCAGGAGAAAAGAAAACAAGTCTACAGAGAAACCCAGATCATAAAAATAAGATTCAAGGTTATATCCGCTTCTGTACATATAATAAACTATCAGCGCAGATATGGCAAAAGAAACAATTCCTGCAGCCGTTGTGTTCGGCTCTTCCCCACCCCAAGGAGTTCTTCTTCCCCTGAAAATATTGCTTCTTGAAAGAACAAGGAAAATAACTGTGAAGAAGATAAAGAACAAAAGGCCATAGGTAACTGTTGAAGGATCCAAGCTGTCAAAGAAATCGGCAAGAGAAATCCTTCCACTGTATCCTTCAATGTCCCCGTAACCATCAAAAAATTGCGCGGTGGCAGGTTTTGTTAAAAACAGGAATGTTAAAGATGCCAAGAATAACAATACGAAAACCTCTTTTTTCATTACTAACTTAGGGAATTTATTCTTATAAACTTTCTTATAATTAGACCGAGGATTTGTAATAATATTTATAAAGTTAGTTCGCCTGTTTTTTACAGAATGGGAAAAGTGGTGAACTGGATTTACGGAACTTTGCTTATTTTAATAGCTCTTGATGCAATGTTCATTGGATATCTTTCGCAGGATTTATTTCTTCCTGTTGCAGTGATAATCATGGGCGCTTTAATTTTATTCACTCCAATGTATGGGGGAAGTATTGGGCAAGTCCTTAGAAGATGGGTATTTGGAATAGTGGTAGTTCTTATGGGAATTGCTTCTTTTTTTCAGGGAGATATTTTAAGGTTTGATCTTTCTTATTTAACAGTCTCTTCCCTTTCAGGTCAGGCAATATTGATTCTTATTGGAATAATCTACTTCTTTGGTGGCACGAGAGAAGGAAAAAGACCCATCCGTTCTTATTAACATCCCAAACCTTTAAATCATATTTCTTTTTATTTATGCTATGAAAATGAAAACTCCATTTGATGCTTTCGGAAATATAGCTCTGGTCAAATTTAAGGATAAAACCAGTGCCAATGATAAAAGACTTTTTGCCAATAAATTACTTCGCTATAACAAATCCGTTAGAACTGTCTTAGAAAAAATCCGCGGATTTACCGGCAGGCTCAGAAAACAGAAAACAAGATGGATTGCAGGAGAAAAGACAAAAGAGGCAGTCTATAGGGAAAATGACTGTGTTTTCAGGTTTAACATGGACAGCGTTTACTTCTCTCCAAGGCTGAGCAATGAGAGAAAAGAGATTGCACAGAAAATAAAAAAAGGAGACGAAGTTTTGGTAATGTTCGGAGGAGTCGCCCCTTATCCTATCGTTATTGCAAGAAATTCAAAAGCCCACAGGGTTTATTCTGTTGAAATCAGCAAGGAAGCCAGCAAATATGCAAAACTTAATGCCGAACTTAATAATGTGAAAAATAAAGTATATGTTATTCAGGGTGATGTTAAAAGGGTTGCTAAAAAAATTAAAGGAGGGGTTAGTGTAAGGGGAACTTTAGTGCCCCTCAAATTTGACGTTATTGTCATGCCTCGTCCGCAGCTTAAAGATAGTTTTTTGGAAGAGGCATTCATGTTAAGCAAAAAAAATACCGCGGTTTTTTATTATGACTTTTGCAAGGAAAGTGAAATTAAAAATATTGTTAATAAGATAGAGTTAGCAGCCAAAAAATCCGGAAGGAAAATTAAAATATTAAAAATTAAAAAAGCCGGTGAGATTGCCCCTTACAAATACAGAATTCGCGTGGATTTCAAAGTGCTTTAAGGTGGTTTTTGGTTTTAAAGCCTTTTTTCTTCCCTGATAGCTGTCGGAGCCTCTCCGCCATGCCATGTGAATCTGGGACGCACTCGTATTGAATAAATTCTCTCTGAATTATCATCTAGAATAATCGCACTTCCCTTCAAACTCGGAAGGTCGTCCATCTGTTTTTTTATGCTTTCCAGTATGTAGGACTGCATTATGTAATTAAGTGCCTCAACGTCCGGCTTAGAGGTCACACGATGGGCTATCACCACATCTGACTGAGTCATTACGTCACGATGGATTTGGCCTGGCTGCTGGGTAGCCAAAACAAGGGAAATTCCCGGCTGCCTTCCCTCTCTAAGAAGCTGAATCAGGGCATCTGTTGCAGCTGTTTTTTCTGAAAGAGGCAGGAATTCGTGAGCTTCATCAATGAATATCCAGACCAAAGGATTTTCTCTCTTCAGTTCTCCTGAAAAGTATTCAAGGCCGCGTGAAACAGAATCAATTTCTTCTTCTTTTCTTGAAGCCATTCTTTGGTTGAATATTTTTCTTGAGATAAGGCTTATTGCCAGAGCCCTTATGTTAAAGGCTCCGACAGCATTGTAGACGCTTAAATCTAGGACAGTGGTTGTTCCTGCGCTTATCAGATTTTCAACCTTTGTGGCTTCCATGTCTTTTTTTGCAAATATGCCCCAGGTATCGGCTGCCTCGAATAAACTAGTTGCGGCATCTCTTGTCTCAGAAGAAGTTTTATCGTCTTTTCCCAATGAATCAAGAACGTCGTCTAAATCATAACCTCCCTGCTCTTTTAGCTTTGTAATGGTCCTTTGTATGAGAACAGAGACAGGATTGACAATGCCAAGCCCAAAGGTAAGAATCCAGTCCTCAGCTGTTAACTCTGCTACATCCAAAGCAAAAGAATCGTCTGCAGGAATCCCTTTTTCCAGATATGAATCATAATGGCCGAATGGAACAAAAATCTTTACAGGAAGGTTCTTTTGCTTCAGGCCCCATTCCTGCAAAAGATCTTTATCTTTTTCATTTTTAAATTTCATAGTCCAGTATATTCCCATCGTGTCAAATATCAGGGAACATATGTTCTCCCTGATTTCTTTTGGAAGAGATGAAAGCTCTTCTGCGATGACTCCAAGAGTGTAAGATTTTCCAGAGCCCCTCTTCCCAGCCACAAGAACGACATGGCTTCTTGCTACATCCATAAAAATTTTGTTGCTAAGAGAAGTGTATTGACCCATGCGAACATATCCTTTTCCAAGATATATGAGACCGCGGTCACCAAAAGCTTTTTTATCCGAAGCCTCCCTGCCAACGACAATGTCATAAGCCATCAAAAGAAAAAGCGGAAGATGTTTATAAAATTACTTCTGCAAGAGAGTGTTAATCATTTTCTATATTTTAAATAACTCTTGGGTCTCCGTGTTCTTGTTTGTTCTTTAATATGCGCCTGAATTCATGATAATGAGAAGATATGGTTTCAAGTCTTATTCTTCCTAATTTTATCGGATTCCAAATTGCTACCGAAGGAAGTGAATATTTTCCATCATACTTTTTTATTGTTATTCTCGATTCCCAGTAGTCTGTCCATTTCTTTTTTATTGCTTCTTCTGACTTGCCTTTGTTTCGAAACAGATGAGCCTCTTCGACAACATAAGCCTTATCAGATGGCAGAAGTCTGAAGCTAAGGAGAACCAGACGATCTTCTCTTACTAAATGATATGCAAGGGAACCCCAGATACCTGGAAATTCACGATTGTTTATCCAAGAATCAGGCAAAGGATCAAGAAGTGTGCTTACAACACTTTCATGGGCTTCATCAGGAAGATTGAGCCCACCTATTTGGTCTATAAAAAGACTTACTGGCCGTATCCCCCTTAACCCATATCTTTCTCCCGTTTTCATTCCTTTATATGACTTCGGTGTTGTATAATGATATACTATAGGAAGATTATTCATGTTGTAAATTAAGAATATAAAGATTTTTTAAATTTTATTGGGTTGGATTATGGTCTTTACTAAGATACTCCACTTCTTCCTCAGAAAGCCTGAGTTCTTTCTGGACTTCAGGGCTCAGGAGGAAATGTTTTATCATTGCAAACTCGGCCATTGCTCTTTTTTCCCCTATGTGGACATATTGTGCATATTTGGCTGCAATGGCCTTCTTTTTTTCTATCCTCTTATTGCTGAGCCATATCTTTAAAATTCTTGTTGGCTTTTTATAGCTTGTAAATCCTGTTTTGATATTCTTTTTTGAACTGGAAATTCCGTAACTCAGCAATGCATTTTCATAAATGAGAAAACGCCAGTACTGCTGCCTGTAAATCCTTTTTTTGAAGATATCCACCCTGCTCAGCATATCTATCGCTCTTGCAAGCTCTTCTCCGGAATACTCTATTGGAAGATTTTCTTCAACCCATAGCATTATCTCTTCCAGAGGCATATTCACAGAATCAAAAAGCTGCAACATGCTTTCTGTCGGCTTTCCCTTGAAAATCATCCTCAAGGCAGAGAAAATATCCATACCCTTGTTTCTTTCATCGAAGATTATTTCCTCTGGTTTTGGCATGCCTGAAGCCGTCTGTAGGTCATTTATTGCAGCCCTTAAGTCTCCGCGGGCCTTTACGGCGATATTTGTAAGGACATCTATATCAAGGAATTTTTTTTCTTTTCTCAGGATTGATATCATGGCGTTTTTTATCGTTTTGTAGTCTATCTCTTTTAACTGAATGAGGTCTGATTTTTTTCTCAGCCCGGTAAACTTCCTGTTCCAGATGTCATTTGCAGTGATTATCATAGGATATGCGGAAGATTCCACCAAGGCGAGGAGCTCAAGGAGGCCTCCTCTGTCTGTTTCTGAAATCCCGTCAACTTCGTCAACGAGAATTATCTTGTTCTTTTTTGTCAGGGATTTTTGCTCTGTTGCAGGCTTTAATATCTCCAAGAGTTTTTCTCTGTTCCTGAGATCAGAAGCATTCAATTCAAAAAGCTCTGCTTTATTTTCATTTGCAGTAGCATATGCGAGGCTTGTTTTCCCTGTTCCAGGAGGCCCGTGGATTATCACAGCCCTGTTTCCACCACCTATGCCGAATTTTTTCAAGAACTCTTTCAGAAAAAAAACAGCCTGCTCCTGGCCCTCTACTTCTGAAAAATTCTTTGGCCTGTATTTTTCTGTCCAGGTTATTTCTGCCATTTTAACTAAAACTGCGATATTTTCATTATTTTCCCAAGCCCGCAAGCACAAAACTTGCCAGAAGGGATTGCAACTGAATGAAGGGGTCAGAGCCCTCGACCATTCTGAACTCTGCCTCGCCTGTTTTTTCTATAAGCTTCACCTTTATTTCAGGCTCTACAGGGAGATTCCAGATTTCTTTCTGGACAGATTTTATCACATCCTGACCGGAAATGCTCTCCCTGAGCATCACATCCAGGAGTTTCTCTCTTGATTTCTGGAAATCTCCAGAGATTGCGTAGTCTAATACAACCCGTATATCTTTTGGCTTTGCGCTGGAAATAATAGTTGACACAAGGTCATAATTTATTGACGGAGATATGGATGCTGTTGATTGCAGGATGTTTATCATTCTTCTGCAGTCTCCCTCGCTCCCCTCATAAATTATCTCAAGGGCATCAGGGTTTATTGTTAATTTTTCCCCTTCTGCTATTTTTTTAATTACTTTTTCTATGTCTTTTTTTTCCAGAATCTTGAACCTAAAAATTGCACAACGAGATTGTATGGGGTCTATGACTTTGGTGGAATAATTGCAGGAAAGGATGAATCTGCATGTCGTCGAATAATTCTCCATAGTTCTCCTCAGGGCCTGCTGCGCTTCAGGAGTCAGGGCATCGGCTTCATCCAGAAAGATTATTTTGAAAGGGACGTTTCCTATAGACTTTGTCCTCGCAAAATTTTTGACTTTCTCCCTTACAACATTAATCCCGCGCTCATCAGAGGCATTCAGTTCCAGATAATTTTCATGCCAGTATTTACCAAAAATTTCCTTGACAATTACCAAGGCCAGAGTTGACTTTCCTGTTCCTGGGGGCCCTGCAAAAAGGAGATGAGGTATGTTAAGGGAATTCGTGAGGGATTCGACTTTCTTGACCGTATTATCCTGCCCGACAATTTCTGAGAATTTTGAAGGTCTGTATTTTTCTGTCCAGATTTCAGAAGCCATTTTATATGTTATTTAAGGACAAATTTATTCAACTTGTCACACCAATTTTACCTTTGGTGCAAGGCATAATTTTCTAAGAGTGTCTGGCTTATAAATATTGTTGTGCTTTTGCTTACACAGACCTTTCACGCCTTAATTTTCTCTTGCGTTTTTCCTTTCTAAGGCGCTTTCTCTGCCATTTCCACCGCATCTGCCCTTTCTTTTTCCATCGTCGTGATGAGCGTTTCATAATTGATTCTGGCGAAAACTATTTATAAAGATTTCCAATTGCCTATATTTAGCTAAGGTTATCTGGTGACTATGTGAAGAAAAAGAAGTCTATCAAGAGCTTTTTCATCCCTGAATATATAATCTTTTATTTTTGATGCCAGCATTCTTCCATCATTGTCCAATGCCAGTTTAATCTTTTCGGCATCTTTTGACAGAATTGCTTGATTGATCACTATTATGTGCCCTCCTATGATTTTTGGATTAATTAATACATTCTCTCTTTTTATATTCAGATCATTATCCTCGTCTCTTTTGTTGTTAATTTCAACAAAAAATGATTTTTCATTTTTTCTGTGAGCTAATAGTAAAGTTATGAGCTTATGAAAAACATAACTCAAGTTAATATAATCAATACTATCAATAATCTTCTCAAATTCTAAGAGATTCCTAAAAATCTCTTCGTGTTCCATTTTTAGATGAGTTACACTATTCATAAAAAATAAAAGCATAACTTTTATATAAAATCTTGTAAACTTTTACCAGTGATAAAAGTAAAAATTGACTTTTTCATAAAATTTTGCAAATTCTGTAACAATTACTTCAAAATCTTACCAGTTTCCAGATGCCACAGGTATAAATCAAGCTCCCCGAGGCCCAGATTTGTTTTTTCAGCAATTTTTTCCAGAACAGACTCAATTTCAAGATATTTTTTTTCTGTCAGTGTTTTTGGCTTTTCAGTTAATCCGTTTCTAACAAGAAAGTCAATTATATGGAAATCTATTATTGCATAATTACTGAAACCTATATTGCGCAGGAAATGAGACGCTTCTTTCATTCCGAGGCCCTTTATGTTTTTAACAAGAGATTCCCTGATATTTTCATCTTTAAGGTTTATTTTTTTGAAGTTTTCCCTTGCTTCAATGATAAACTTTGCCCTTGAATTTGGAAACCTATGTCCCAAACGAGTCAATAATTTAGATAACTGTTTCTCAGATAAATGCAAGAAACCGTCTCCAATTTCCTTCTGTATTTTTATTCCGCCTCGCGCATTGAAATTTGCAGTAAGAAGGCAGAAGCAGAGCTCCTTGAAAATTTCCTCATTGGATTTTGCACCCAAGTCCCCAAATTCTTTCATTCTTTGGGAAATTATTTTGCTAATAGAAGAAACTTTCAGCTGCTCAATTTTGAAAATTATCTCTTTCATCTTATTTTTCTGATGTTTTCAATGATTTTATCTTTTTGTTTCCTGCTTGTATGGGTTTTTCCAAAACGCACAAGAGTTAAATTAATTTTGTTCCAGTATTTTTTAGGGAATAGTCTCCTTAGCTCTTCCTCTACTTTATGGGGGTTTTTATTCCTTGCCCAGCCAAGTTTTCTTGAGATATAAAAAACATGCGTGTCAACAGGAAGCGCATCTTTTCCCTGTTCGGCTAAAAAAACATTTGCAGTCTTTCTTCCAACACCCGGAAGCGAAAGCAGCGCCTCAAAATCATAAGGAACTTTACCTTTGAAATTTTTAACCAGATATTGAGAGCATTTAATGATGTTCTTAGCCTTAGTCTTATAAAAGTTTACAGGCCTTATTATCTTGCTGATATTCTTTATCTTTCCTTTAGCCAGCTTCTGGGGATTCTTGTATTTTTCAAATAATTTTTCTGCTACAGGAATTGTTGTCTCGTCCCTGGTTCTCGCAGAAAGAATTGTTGATATAAGAATTTCATAGTCATTTTTCCAGTCTTCAGCAGCCAGACGCATGGGTCTTCCAAGCCCGGCAAGTTCTTTTAACTGTTTCATAGCTGTTTTTGTGTCCATTTTAAACATAATTTAAATCAAAAACGCCCCGACCGAACTACGACAGGGCGTAGGACATTTATGTAAATTTAAACAATTTTTCATAATCCTTATGATCCATCCAGTCAAGAACTATGGCTAAAACTTCAACTTCATTATTTGTAATGGTATAAAGCAATCTCCAATCCTTTCTAAGATTATAAATCCAAAGATTATTTATATTATATCTCTGAATTAATTCTTTTGGAATTAGATTCTTTTTTACATTTCTTCCAAAGAAGGCATCTTGTCTTATTTTATTAAGAGCATTTTCTATTTCCTTAAAAAGTCTTTCATCTTCATCTTTTAGTCTCTCAAATGCTTCCTTCAAATCATTATCTGCGAAGATTACTTTGGATTCCATTCCAGGTTTTTTCTATCTTTGTATTTTTTATATAATGCTGGATTCCAGATATAAACAACATATCCTTCATTATCATAAGCAATTTTTAATGTGCTTTCAAGGTATTCCATAATCACTTGAAAAGTTTGCCACATCACTTTTTTTGGTAGTTTATTAAAAAGCTCTGTTTTCTTGTAAGCACCAGAATTATCATCAATGAACTTTTCTACCATTAAAACAGTTTGAAGAGTTGGGCTTCTGGCTATCTCATTAGTTTCTGCATAAGTTTTCCTGCCCTTTATTTGCGGTTGCATTATAGTATCAATTGATATGACTTTATAAATCTTTTTCTTTTTCACCTATCTTTAACCTGAAGTTATAGCGCCCCGACCGTAACCAGTATAAAGTTTTACGGGTTAGGTACAATAAGGTGTAAGAAAGAAGTTTAGATTTATTTTTTCTTTGTTTTGTTTGCAGAATCTAAATCTTTAAAATAAACTTCAGCAGCAACCAAATATCCTTCTACCCTAATGCTATTAACTTCTTGGATATTATACTTTCCACTATTTACTATAGCCTCTAATCTTGGGTTAATCTCCTCTTGTATATTATTCAAGTGATTTTTATCACTATGAATAAAAATAACTCTTAATCTTGTATTATCACAATCTTCATCTTCAGCTACACTATACTTAACTTCCGCTAAAGTTAAATAAACATCTGAATAAGCAGTCTTAACAGAAATAATATTATATCCTCCCCTATTGATAACATTTTCCAGTTTCTCTCTAATCTCCTTTTGTTGATTATTCCAGTGATTTTTATCACTGGTTATTGTCATAATCCTGACGTTTTTTCCATCCTTTATAGTTTGACAAAAAACATTTTTTTGTTGTGTTGTTATAGTATCTTGACCACATCCAGAAAAAGCAAGTGCTCCTCCCAGAACCAATGCAGCTAAAGTATTCTTTATTTTTCCCATAAATTATTTAAAAATTCTCTCTTTTTAAACTTTATGGTTTTGTGTTACTTTCAAGTTAAGACACGCCCCGACCGAGTGTGTATCAAAAGTGATACAAGCCCCAGATATTTAGAAAAGTTTAGAGAAGTAAATCTAATGAATAATCTCTATATCATCTGGATCAACAATTCCCAATCTATCAGAATTAAATAATTCTTCACCTGAAATCCTTCTCTTTAACCTCAATGGAAATCTTATTTTTGTTCCAATTTCAATAGTTGCTGCGAGATTGTACGCTGTGTGGGATCCTGAACTTCCAGACATATCGTCTACATCCACCTCAATTGTATAAATCCCCTGTGGTGTTTCGACTCTTAATCCATAATTTGGATTTCCTAATTTAACTGACTCGTTTCCGAATAATGCTCCACTTGATTCTTCAATTCTTGAAATATTCCCATATTCACTAAGAACTCTTCCTTCCACAAAATTTTCAGGTTTTATTCCACAACCAACCACACCCAATGTCCCAGCCAAAATAAGGCTTGTTAATATTTTTCTCATAAATTTTTGATGAGTTTCCTATTTATAAACTTTATGGTTTTATGTTACTTTCAAGTTAAGACAAACGCCCCGACCGAGATTCGAACTCGGGTCACGGCCGTGCTTCATCGCTTCGCTCTGAATCAAACGTCAAAGCGTTGCCATTTGAGAGGGCCGCATTCTTGGCCTCTGAACTATCGGGGCTTTGCTCCGGAGTTCTGGTCATTCAAGACCCATGAACTATCGGGGCTTTTATATTTTAATGAGAAGAAGATTGATATTTAAATTTTTGTTAGTGTTACAAATTTTAATTTAATCTTAATTGTTTTTATATTTATATAGGCATATTTACATCAAAAATTCCTTCTTCTTCAGAAAAAAATCAGGCTTACTTCACAAGGGAGACGGCATCGTTGGGCCTGACTTTTTCAGGGACTTTTATGCCTATGTGGTCGCCTTTCTTTGCCGCTTTTACAGCAGTTCTTTCTATCTGCATGCTTCCGACCTTGACCTCAACGTCAGTTGTGTGGCCCTTTATATGGATCTTGTCTCCAACCTTTAAGCCAGAGGAAAGCTTTATGGCAGCAACCCCGACATGGCTAAAGTAACCCGAAATTCTTCCGATTTCTTTTTCATCCGCCATGATTTACCTAAGAGGCAGGGATATTTAAATTTAGTGTTGGTTATCTGGTTATCCATGTCTTAAATCCTAATAATGCTTAAATATGCAAAACACCTGTAAAATTAATGGAAAGTGAAGCCGAATGTAAGAAATGCAAAGGAACAAGAAGAATCAGGGATAAAGACGGAACAGTTCATGTTTGCTATGACTGCCTTGAAAAAGGCAAGATGGACCAGCACGATAAAAACCCGAAAACAGCAGCAGATTACAGGATAAAATTATAATTCCTCTCACAACTTCGCTCATTCTAGTTAGACAATTGCTTCGCGAAATTGCTCGATAGCCCTGCCAGGATTCGAACCTGGGTCTAAGGCGCCAGAGGCCTTCATACTTGACCGCTATACTACAGGGCTTTTATACAAATTAGACAGATTCAGCAAGTTTAAAAGATTTTACAACAAGTATTTTGACGCATACCGCCATAATGTCTAACTCGTTAAATTTATATTCATATTCTTCCATTATTATAGCAAGATGATATGGAAAACGCATCTGGCAATAGGGCTTGCCGTTGCACTTTATTTTTTAAGTCATGTAAATAAGCCCATGATATTTTTTCCAGTCGTTCTGGCCTCCAGTTTTTTTCCAGATATAGATTCAAAGTTTTCTTATATAGGAAAAAAGGCATTATCCAGGCCAGTTCAGTGGACTGTTTCTCACAGGGGAATAATTCACAGTTATACCCTATGTATTGTCCTTTCACTTCTCATAGCTTTTTTTTATCCTGTTTTTGCTCTCCCGTTTTTTTTGGGATATAGCTCCCATCTTTTTGCAGACAGTTTTACCGTTCAAGGAATAAAACCTTTTTGGCCCCTCAAGGCTGTTTCCAAAGGGCCTGTAATCACAGGAGGAAAGATAGACAGGGTTATTTTTTATACTTTTGTTCTGATAGATGCGGTCTTTCTCGGGACAGTACTTTACAATTTGTTTTAGATTTCAGATTAGAAAAATTTTTATATACAAACATCTTTCATCTTGAATGAATATGATATTAATCATTGTAATAGCTGCCCTGCTGCTTATTTATCTTGGACTTAAATGGAATAACATAAGAACGAAAATTGCCTTCTTTTTTATACTCTTTGGATTCCTGTTCTTGTTATTAATCTTCTTTGTGATCAGCGGACGCCTGGATTATTCAGCAATAGGGCAGACCTCTTCATCCATAAAAGGCTATTTTCTGACTGTTAAAGGGCTTGCCGTAAATGTTTTTGAAGCTACAGGAAGGATAATAGGCCGCCTGAATGCGGGGAGCTCAACCGGTTGAAAAAATGAAAATCCAAATGATTATAATAAAATTCCTGATTCTTGGAGCATTATTCATAATAAGCAACCAGAATCTTCACCTTGGAATTTTGCAGGAAAGGGAACTTTTTTTTGATACCTATCTGGGATGGGTTACAAACATAGCAAGCCAAATCCTGGATGTCACAGGGTACGTGATAAAATTCCAGTGGCTTCCCAAGTAATATTTATAAACCAAAATAACCATCATAGGATATGGCTGGAAAAACAAGAGCGGTGACGGGAAGAGCCCAAAAAACCTCCCCCTTAAACAATAAAATAAGCATTTCATGGAGAAGTTTTATCGTCTTTTTAGTCCTGTTTCTGGTTTCATTCTTGTTATATGTTCTTTCGTCAACCCCTCTTTTTGAGAATCTTTTTCAATTACTATCTATTATTTTCGGGTTTTTATCCCTGGCACTCCTTATAGTGGTGCTGGTTTTCTTAATTCTCAAATCAGGAAGAAGATAATTTTAACACTCTTTATCTAAAACCTTAAATTTTTATACTATATTTTTGCTCTATTCATATAAAAGCCTCGGTAGCTCAGCTGGTAAGAGTGCGTCCTTGGTAAGGACGAGGTCCCGAGTTCAATTCTCGGCCGAGGCTCTGCTTAAGTTTATAAAACAGGTATCTTTAAAATAAAAATGGGAAAATCAGGAATAGGAATGGGTTTGGAACAGCTGAAAATTGATTATCTAGCATTGCATAAAAAATATGGTCTCCCGGGTTTCAAGGAGATGAACGAGGATTTCTATATAGAGAAGATTGCAGAAAATGAGACAGACATACTTATAAGAGAAGTGAGAAGGATGGTTGGGGACAGGCTCATGAACTATATGAGGTTCATTGAAAATCTTCTGAATCCCGTGAATGCTCCGATGTTTGTCTTCCCTATAATAAAACTTATGGGGCCAGAAGAAAAAGACAAGCTTTCAGATATCTACAAAAAACTCATACAAAACGAGATTAAGTTTGTGGAGAGGGACCTGGAATTTGACGAAGCCCAGGAAGCAGGGTTTATAAAAGAATCTTATAAGTTATGGCAGGGCATGAAGAAACCTTTGGTTACTATCTTCGAAAAAGTGGAAAAAAGCTGGGGGGCAAAAACAGAGGAGAACAGCAAAGAGTACCTCGGTTAGGGCAAGTACAAAAGCAACTTTAATGAGAAATGGGAATCAAAATTAAAGAAATTGATATATTAGATATATTAACGCTTGAAAAAGCATCTTTTTTAATTTCTAAGTATTCATGGGGAAATAATTACCCTATTAAACCGATTGATGAAGTTAGCAAAGCGGAATATTGTATTGGAGCTTATAATAACAACGAACTTATTGGATTTGCAGCTGTTAGTCGTTTTGGTAGTCCTGACGGTAAGGACAACGGTAAATTGTGGTTAGGATATGCGGTTGTTATTCCTGAATTTCGCCGACATAGCATTTTTCAAAAGTTATACGGTGCCCGTATGAACTGGGCAAGAGAAAAATCAGAACCTCTTTTCGCCTGCACAGATAACCCCATTATAAAAAAATTTTTACTCTCACGTGGATGGAATCTGTTAAGAAAAACGCGAGATGAATCAAATGCTCCATGTCTTGTGTTTAAGCATAAATAATGTTTAGGTAAATGTTATGGTCACTAAAAAAGAAATAGTTGATTACTATGATTTTAGCACCCTGGATTATCAGCTATACAGCGGCAGTCGAACTAACATCAGCATGCATTATGGCTTGTGGGATGAAACAACTAAAAATCATAAACAGGCCCTTCTTAACGAAAACAGAATTTTAGCAGATATTGCTCAGATAAAATCTCCTGATAAAGTTATTGACATTGGATGCGGTTATGGATTGAGTAGTATTTGGCTTGCACAAAATCTTGGATGCCATGTTACAGGGATTACTTTTAGCAAAAAACAGGTAGAGTTTGCTAAAAAACTTGCAAAGTCGCGCGGAGTAGCCCACCTTACTAAATTTATAGTTGGTGATTTCCACAGCATGCGTTTTCCCGATAAATCTTTTACTGTTGCATTTGTGATAGAAAGCATTAGCCATTCAAAAGAAAAGGCTAAAGCAGTTTTGGAGATTTATAGGGTTTTAAAAAACAATGGGAGATGTGTTATTGCGGATGGGTTTTTTCACAAAGACCCCACCAAGTTAACTGAGAGAGAACAAGATATTGCCGCAAAATGCTTTAAGGGAGTGTATGTGCCTCCTGTTGCAAGAAAGGAAATTTTTGAAAGATATATTAAAAAAAGTGGATTTAAGAATGTAAAATTTTATGACAAAACTTCCAATATTCTTCCTACGGCAAGGTATGTTCACCGTTTCGGATTATTACTTTACCCTCTTTCAAGACTATTTGAGTGGCTTGGTATAAAAGCTTTAAAGACTTCCCACATGGAAGCATTCATAAATCAGTATTATGCTTTTAATGAATGTATTGGGATTTATGGAATATTTTATGGAAAGAAATAGACTTTATATTATCTTATCAGCATCTTAAAAACTTCTTCGAGCTCAATTTCAAGAAGGGCAACCGGCATTTTTATTCTCCAATTTTTCAGGATTTTCGGATGTATTTCCCCAACAAAACCGAGATTTTTTTCATTCAGGTAAATTTCAGCAGTCCTTCCTTCTATAAACCAGTGCGGGGGATTTTTCGGCTCGCTGAAAGAAATTTCGGAGTCAAGAGCCAGCATTCTGAAAAAGTATTCAAGCGCCTGTTTTACGTCTGTAAAATTTCCAGGAGCAAAGGCACAAGCCAGCATTTCTTCTTCAGTCACTTTTTCAGAAACAATCTGGAAAACTTTTCCGATTTCAAATATTTTCTGTGGATACTCTGAATCAACATTCTCTGAAAGATTTTTTAGAAGAAAATGAGAAAGATTTTGCCGAAGAGCATTGTATTCTGTTTTTGAATCCCTAATGCTTGTAAGAATTGTCTTTTCTGGCAGTCCCATTTTTTCAATCTGGTCTGTTTTGTTTGTAAGGTGATAATTGGAAACCTCTATCATTCCCAGGCCAGAAAGAATTTCAGAGAATTTTCTTTTGATGGTCTCCCTGGAATCTTCTCCGCCTATTGTTGAGATATCTGGAATTTCTGGGGAAAGATTTTCATAACCATAAGCAATTGCAACATCTTCAATCAGGTCAACCTCATGAAGTATATCTGTTCTCCAGGCAGGAATTTCGGCAGTCTTGTTTTTATAATTGTAACCCATTTTCTCGAGAAGCTGTTTGAGCTGTTTTTCATTGATGTTTGTTCCCAAAAGCCCGTTGGCATTTTCAAGAGAGAGTTTCATTTTTCTTGGTGTTAAATCAGGGGTTTTTTCTTTTTTTATATATCCGTACCTGAGCTCCATTTGGTAAATTTTCCCACCCATGTCTGCCATGCAGGTCACGATTATATTCAGGCATGTTTTTAAGATTTCGAAGTCAAAACCAGAGCACTCAATAAACACGTCCCTTGTTTCCTGAGTTATTTTTCCAGTAAGTTTGGAGTTAATTACAGGAGGCATGCTCAGAATCTGCCCTTTGGAATCTGTAAAAATCGGGAATTTAATTTTTCCTGCAAGAAGATGAGAGTATTTTTTTCCTGCACTGTGCCTCTGCAAAATTTCAAGCCCAGAAATCTCTTTATCCATCTCAAGGGGAATGAATCTTATCTTGTCAGGCTCTACCGCTTTGAAAGTTATCGGAAGTTCTATCTTTTCCAGAGGATAGATTCCTATTGCAGCTCTTTTTCTTCTTCTTCCTACTGTCATGTGCAATCTTTCCTGTATATCAATTATTTCTTTTATTTTTTCATCATCGAGTTGCAATCCACGGACAATCGCACATGCAGTATATGGCCTTATGTCTTTCACAGACGAATCCACAATGACCCCATAATTTTCTTCTGGCTTGTTTATTTTATAATTCACAAGTCCCGTTTTTTTCCCAAGGAAGGCCAGGAAAGACCTTTTGAATCCGTGATATGAGAGTAAATCCGGCCTGTTTGGAAAAACTTCTATGCTTATCTCATCTTTTTCCTCTCTTTCGATTGGGGTTCCGAACATGGGAATCTTATTTTTCATTTGCTCATCGAAAGTCCCTATGTCTTTTTCAAACTGTTTTTTGCTGAAAGTTACTATTGCCATTTTTTATTTTCCAATGATTTTTTTAGCTATTTCTGTATCTTTCTTTAATTCATATTTTTTTGTTGGCCAAAAAGTAGCTAATCCATCATTAAAGTATCTTGGAATTAGGTGTATATGAAAGTGCGGGACATCTAATCCAACAATTGACAAAGTTATATAATCTGCTTTCGTTCCATTTTTTACCTTTTCCATCAGCACCTTAGCCTTGACAAAGATTTTTTTTAAAATGTCTTCAGGAGTGTCCTCCATCCTTTCATAGTGTTTTTTAGGTATCAATAATGTGTGACCATAATTAACAGGATTAATATCTAAGAAAGCAAAGAAATCTGAATCTTCCCAGATTTTCACGCTTGGAATTTTTCCTTCAGTTATTTTGCAAAAGATGCAGTCTGTTTTCATTTTAATACCGATTTTAATTTTTTAATCAATTTCTTTGATTCTTTATCCCAATCTTTAATTGTTTTTACTCCACAATCCCAAGAGTCCAACCCTCTTTTAACAATATAGTTTTCTCTGTAAAAAGAGCTTCTTTTGGGAATAAGGTTTATTTGAAATCGTGTCGGGTCAATAAGAATCCATTTCTTTCCAATGTAAGTCTCAGCCACGCAATGCCCTCCTTTTCTGGGCCGATTTTTATCTATCCCAAATACATATTTAGTAGGAATATCTAAAGCTCTTAGAAAAGTAACTAGCAATAAAGTTGTATCATGACATCCTGTATCTTTTTTATGACTAATTATTTCATCTGCCGTCCTAGTAGCAAAAACCTTAAGCACTTTTTTACGATCTTCTTCAGAAGAGATATTTACATCTATCCATTTTAATATTTGGAATATTTTTTTTAAGTTATCTCCTTTAAACTTACTTGCAATCTTTTTTATTTTTGGAGTAATTCTTGATTGCTTACCTTCTTTTAACCAATATGAAACATTTTCTTCCATTTTCAAGTTTTGAGCCAGAATTTCATTTTCCTTAGCTGGTTTATGTCATTTTTGTACAATTCACGAAGGTCCTTTATGTTGTAGTAATCCATGACCATCCTGTCAAAACCAGGGCCCCAAGCCAGGACAGGAACGTTTTTCCCTAAAAGAGGAATAACAACCTCTGGCCTGAAAATTCCTGCTCCGCCCAACTCAAGCCATGCTTTTTTTTCAGGATACCAGCAATCTATTTCCACGCTTGGTTCTGTATACGGAAAATATCCCGGGCGAAATCTTATTTTTTCAAAACCCATTTTTGTAAAAAATGCCTTTAAATAGCCAAGAAGATGCCTGAAATTTGCCTTTGAATCTATGACAATTCCTTCTGTCTGATTGAATTCGAAGCCATGGCTCCAATCAACGGTTTCGTTTCGGAAACATTTTCCTATAGCGAAGAATTTTGCAGGAAGTTCTTCCTGCTTTAATTTTGCCAGGGTCTGTGCAGAAAGAACTGTTGTGTGTGTTCTGAGAACAAGCCTTTTTGCCTCTTCTTCATCCCATTTGTATCTCCATCCGGTGCTTCCCGGAACCCCTGTCTCGTGTGCTTCTTTTACAGACTTTACTATTTTCTTATCGGGAAGTTCTTCCTTTTTTTCAAGAAAGAAAGTATCCTGCATTTCCCTGACAGGATGGTCTTGTGCAGTGAATAAAGCATCGAAGTTCCAGAAGCTTGAAACAACGAGATCTCCCGACATTTCTTTGAAACCCATTTGAGTCCACACTGTTCTTGCATAGTCTGCAGCCTGATTAACAAAGTGCCTTTTTCCGCCGCTTATTCTTGATAAAGGAAGGCTTACCTCATATCTTCTGAATTTTTTGCCTTTCCATAGAGGCTCTTTTTTTAGCATTTCAGGAGTTATCTGCTCTATCAAATCCTTGTTCTTTAATCCCAAGGCCATTATTTCTTTTCCGAGGCTGGTCAGCTCTATGCCCATGGTTTTTTCATCAATTAGTTCTATTATTCCTTTTCTATTTTTCAGGGATTCGAGCGTATGCTGTTGTTTCTCACTTAAAGAACCATATTCCATTGGAAGGGATTCTATAAAGAGCTCCTCAGGACTTTTTTTGGAAATTTCTTCTTTTTTTGCGCCAAGAATTATCTTTCCATTTTTCAACTCTATGAATGCCTTTTTCTTTAAAGCCCCCAAAGAAGCCCTGAACTCTTCTTCTGAAAGACCGCTCTGCTTTTCTGCGTCTTCAATTTTGATAATCCTTTTTTCCTCCAGAAGTGCAAGCAACCTCCTCTCAGGAAGTCCCTTTCTCCTGTATAATGCCCCATTGACCCCGACATCAATTATTTTTCTCTGCTTCCTGGATATTTTTATCAGGCCTTTATTCTTTAGGTATTCAAGTGATCTTATCACAGAGACTTTGTCGAGGTTTGATTTTTTGCAGATTTCCGTAACATTCTTTTCTTCAAGATGCGGTAAAATCCGCTGTTCGTTAGGACTTAAAGATTCCAGGATTTTGTTGATATTTTCAGCCATTTTTTATCATCACAAATTTTTAGTCATCCATGTCGGCATCCCAAGAACAAGGCCAAGACACTTTAAATCATGCTTGTCTTTTTCCCTGTCGGTTTTTGAGATGAACCGCATTTTTAGTTTATTTTTATTACAGAGCCTTACATTTTGCCTTACGCGAGCCAGCATATCCGCCTTCCCCTCTTTTTCTGCTTTGAGAATTTCTTCTATATTTATGCCCACGGTAACATTTTTCTTTTTGGCTGTTTTTGCGAGAACCTGATTAAATCCGGAGTTTCTCTGTTTAATCCCGTCTTTCCTGCCTTCCTGGTTTATCAGCAGAACACTTATGGCTTCTTTTTCAATGACTTTCCTTGCCAGTTCATCATCATCGCTGGCAAATACCACCTCTTTTCCGCTGCTTTTAGACTCTCTTATTTTTTTTCTGGATTCGTTAAAATCCCTGCCAGAAATTAATACATATGCCATTTCTTTAAAGAGATAAGGGTATTTATAAAAATTAACCTAAAAGAACCTTAGCCATTTATGAGAGTTCCCCTGAAATTTTTGTCTTGGAGAACAGCTTCCAACTGTTCCAAATCTTTTCCCAGGATGTAAGTCGGAATCCGTGCCCTCATTATAATTCCCGCAGCTGTCTGGTCAAGGACAAAATGCTGCCCTGGTTCATATTTGTTCTTGTTCGCCATTCTGCAGAATTCCCGCCAGCTTATTCTCAAAATCAGTTTTGCGTCCTTATGCTTGAGAGGATTTTTATTATAAAGGCCTGCGACATTGGTCATCGTGATAAAAACTGTCCTGAAATGCCTTGCCAGTTCTGCAGCTGTCGAATCAGAAGTTTGTCTGGGCCTGTATTCCAAAGCACCACAGAAAATAATATCTTGTTTATTTATGTATTTTTTCAGGGTTTCTGTCGTATGCGGAATCCCGATTTCTGGGCTGATTCCAAAGAGATAATTCATGAACCTGGCATTCATTCTTGTGGCTGAAATCCCTGAAAAGCTCTGGAATTTCTCGTTAAGACCCGCCTTTCTCAGGGCAACGATGTACTTCCTGGCAATGCTTCCTCCTCCACAGACAATTACAAACTTGTATTTTTTTGAGTTTTTGAGAATAACTTTTTTGAATCTCTGCAGAAAACTGAAATCCACTTCGTCAGGGATTATTAGACTGCCTCCAAGATTTAGAACTATCACCTTTTTTTTCATGATTAAGAAAGTACAATAATTCTTATAAACCTTTTTAATTTGATATTAAAATGTCCATTGATTTTTTAGTAAGACCTTGCCAAAATTTAGAAGAAGCTAAAGCTTCCCAAAAACTTGATGACCGAGTTTGGCAAAATGGATTTCAACATTATGAATGGCTTTTTGCCCATGACCCAGATTTGCTTTTAGTTGCTGTTGAAAGAGTAAGCAATCTTTTTTTAGGATATGTCGGCGTTGAAAAATTTGATTCTGGAGATTTGAGTGTTGGTGTTGGGTCTAACTACAATAGGAGTATGCCTTCTTGGAATCATGATCCCGGAGAATGGCATAAAGATGGAGGAGAAGTTTACCATATTGCTGGAGCTGCAGTTATTCCTGAAGTTGGAAAAGAAGGAGTTTTTAGTAAATTAATTAGGCAGCTTATCACTCAAACGGAAAACAACAAGTCTATTTTAACAGTTGCTACAACTTATAATTTAAGACATCCTACTGTTAAAGATCCCTTGAAACTATGGGGTCAATTTGGTTTTAAACCTGTTCCAGAAACTTATGATCCTAACTGGAATCATGATGGAGATAATCACCCTAAAAATATTCCTAATGATGGCTCAATTATTTGGACTTATGAGTGTTTAGGCCCATTTTAATCTTATTTTACAGTAAACAACTTATCATCTTTAACATCAAAAACATCCAACCTTACTCCAGAATCAAGCCAGCCGTGAGCATAGTTTAGTGCTGCGAAAGCATTAACATAATCTCCTTTTTTCTCGAAGTGTTTAGCATCGCTTAAGTAGTTAGAAACCATTTCAATTATTTCCTTGGCTTCTTTTCTTTTGCCATTTACTATGTTGTTTTTTGCGATTTCAATGGCCTTTGCTGTCGTATTCCTGTACCTATTAAGTTTTTCTTTTGTTATTTTGCTTTTCATTTAAGAACAGGGAGGTTTTTATTTTTAAATCTACCCAAACATTCGCTGAAATAACAACTGTCAATTAAACAATCAGACTAACATAAACTTTTTAAACAAGTTCCCTTTTTCCTTTTAGATATGGTGAACAGAACAAAAGCCATTATAGCCCTCCTTGTTCTGATAATTGTCGTTCTTGCCGGAATAATTGTCTATACTTTGGTCATAAGGCCCGGTATTACAGGATATACAACCCATGCACAGCAACAAGGAGTTGATTTTGCAATTCTTTCAATCATGCAAAGGGCAGCCCAGTGCCAGACTGTTCCCCTTACTTCCGGAAATACAACAATAAATCTTGTTGCTATTGAATGCCTTCAGCAGGGCCAGCAACAGCAGACAGAACTTCGGCAATAGATGTTTTTTTATCCGTAAAATAAGACTTTTCTTTTTTTCAGTTTTTTGCTTTACCTCAAATTTCAGAATTGGTGTTTTTAACACTTTTCATAAGAAAGCTCGTAAAAAAGGTTATATTGAAGTGTTGTTAATTTCAAATTATCAATCAGTAATCCTACGATATCTACTACCTGAAACCCTGTATTTTTTATTGCCTTTTCCATCTTCCACTTCTTCAAATTCAATTGCTGCTAATCCCTTTCCATAGTTTATTCTTTTCCCTACAAGCGATGGCACAATACTTTTTCCCTCTTCTAATGAAGAAGCAATTCCTGTTGAATGTAATACCTGCGCTATTTCCTCTAATGTTTTTATAGATTGCGATCCACAAAGACCCAATAACTTTCTTTTAAGTATTCTGGTTCCTTCCGATAACTTTCTTTTAAGTATTCTGGCTCCTTCCATTTCTCTTTCTTTTCTAGTTAGAAATCTATCTCCTATTTCTCTTTCTTTTCTAGTTAGAAATCTATCTCCTGCTGCTTTTGCAATAACGCATTCTATTTCATCTTGCCCCGTGATTTCCATAATATTTGTGCAGATATTCTCATTTATAAACCCTTCGATTATTACTACTTTATAATTTCAACAACCATTACTGGATACACTCTAACAAAATCTTAGATAACAAGGCTGATTTTTTTACACCCATATTATACCTAAAACCTAGGGGAAATTTTTCTTATTATAAACTTTATTCCAACTGTCTCTGAAATAACTGCTGAAATAACCAGATTCCCCACAGCCGCCTTAAAGAGACCTTCATTAACAGGTATCCTGGAGGCCGCTGCAAATTTTCCCACTATTTCTTCAATTTCCTCACGGCTCAGCTTTATTGAGGATGATTTCCTTCCCATCATTCCTATCACAAGAACATTCTCACCAGGACCATTACACTCTATGATTTTCACTAAAGGATCTCTTATCAGAACATTGAGCTTTGCAAGATTTATCTCTTCGGGTGTTGGAATAGGTTTCAGGTAGCTGACAGTTTTAGGAAGCGCTGGTTCTGGAATTCTAAGAACAGGAGGAATTTTTTTTATATGCACTTCCTTTTTTCTATCAAGGATTTTTTCCATTGGCCTTGAGGCCATCTTGAGTTCTGGCAATAAGCCGTCTTTTCCCATTCCAGAAATCTTTTCAAACTCTTTCTTTATTTTTTCCCTGACGAGTTCTTTTATTTCCTCTTTTTTTATCCTTGGCTCTGCTGCAGGACTCCCCGGAGCTGGTTTGCTTTTTTCCTTTATGATAAATCCCCTTACCCCTTCTTTTATCTTAAGGCTACTGTAAGCCTCTGTATTCTCGATTAGCTCTTTCGTAAGCCTTAAAAGAAAACTTGCCCTGAAATCCTTAGATATTTGTTCCGGCATTTGTGTCCTTTCCTAATCTCCTGCCTTTTCCCATTCCAGATTTTTCAGTAAACCTTATTCCGGATTCATCAACAAACTCTCCGGGCTCTTTTGATTTTTCAAACTCCCCAAACTCCATTGTCATTTTTTGCAGCGGAGCCCTTCCAACAGGAAGATTTGATTGA
Organism: Nanoarchaeota archaeon SCGC AAA011-D5; assembly: GCA_000405225.1. GTDB lineage: Archaea > Nanobdellota > Nanobdellia > Pacearchaeales > GW2011-AR1 > ASMP01. The sequence continues at coordinate 157,427 of ASMP01000001.1, forward strand.
ACAGGAGAACTTGCCGAAGATGGGAACTGGATTTTATCTTTTCTTTGATTAAGAGGTTGGCTTATTGTCTGGCCATAACCTATTGGCTCATCTTCAGCCCTGACTTCATGAATCAGGGCCAGACCTTTTCCGATTAAACCTGCCTGCTGGGATATATTCTCTAATTTTTCCATAATTTTTTTTGCCTCCAGGTTTCCTGAAGAAATCTCATTTTTTGCAAGAGTCTTTGCGGAAATTTCAAACAAATCCAGAAGCCTTGATATCTGCGAAGACAAAGCCTCAAACTTGGCAGAAAGATTTACCATCACTTTCTGTAATTCTATGGAGTTTTTAATGAGGGTGCTTTCAGCCTTTATGTTTTTTCCAGAATTATGGGTGGCCTCGGCAGACCTTTTTTTCCCCTTTTCAGTTTTCTTTCCAGAAGAAACCCTCTTGGCTTTATTCATTTCTTAAGGAGTGATTTATTATTTATAAATTTACTCTTAATTTAGAAGATATCCAGGGTTTCTTCCACTAACTCGGCATCGCTAGGACGAGTTTCTTCCACATTTTCTTCAATTTTGGTGTATTCTGTTCCTGGAATTACAGGAAGTTCATCGTCCAAACCAGCGTATTTTTTTATTTCCATTTCTTTGGATAAGTCTTTTTCATGGCCTTCAAGCACCATCTTTGTTTCTCCTTTCCCTGGTTCTTCCATCTCTCTCGGTTCTGCTGTTTCCGCCGTTCTTTTTTCTAATCCTGCAATATATTCTGCCATGTCTCCGGCCACATCGGCGTTTACGCTTATGCTGTCTATTCCCCTTTCGACTAAAAATTTGACCATTTCTTTTTTGCTCCCTGCCTGTCCGCAGATGCTTGTTTCGACATTGTTTTCTTTGCATATTTTTATCACATATGCAAGTTGACTCAAAACAGAAGGGTGTAAATCATCATAAAGGCTCTGGACCTGTTCATTGCCCCTGTCAACAGCCAGGGTATATTGCGTGAGATCGTTTGTTCCAAAAGACACGAAATCAACTCCGCCTTCTTCGCAGATTTCCCTTATGATTTGGACAGCTGCAGGAGTTTCTATCATTATTCCTATCTTTGCATTTCTGAAACTTATTTCTTTCAGGATATCCTTTAGTTTTTTCACTTCTTCCAGTGAAATCACCTGGGGAATCAAGATTCCTATGGATTTTCCTTTTTTATTATCAGAAACACGTTTCATCGCATTCAGTTCTGCTCTGAGAATCTTTGGATTTTTCAGCGAGGACCTGATTCCGTGCATTCCGAGCATGGGATTTGCCTCAACTTTTTTAGGAGAGCCCTCAAGATCTTGAAATTCATCGCTCCTTACATCTGAAGTTCTCACCCAGATATCATTGAAATAATCAGATATTTTATTGATGCCTCTGAAAATCATCTCCTCGTAATCCCCTATTCTTCCTTTTTCAAGGAAATAATTAGGATGTTTCCCCGATTCTGCAATTATTCCCTCAAGCCTTGCAAGACCCACGCTCTTAAGCCCTGTTTTGGATGCACGTTCTGCAAAGCTCGGAAGATCGAGAATTATCTTGAGTTTGGTTCTTGTTTCATGTTCAACAGGCCTGATTTCTTTCTGGACAGCCTTTGAAACTCTTCCTTTGTAAATTTTTCCGGTGAACCCATCCACAGTTACTATCTCCCCCTCTTTCAGCTTCCTCGTGGCGTCCTGTGTTCCCACCACAGCAGGAATTCCCATCTCCCTGGAAACAATCGCCGCATGTGCAGTTAGCCCTCCTTCGTCAGTTATTATAGCCGCAGCCTTCTGCATCGTGACGACCATATCGGGATTAGTCATCTCTGTAACTAAAATATCTCCCTGCTTCACTTTTTTGAAGTCTTCTGTTCCATGAACTATCTTTATTTTTCCAATACCTATTCCGGGAGAAGCTGCGAGTCCTTTCAAGACCACTTCTCCATTCATTTCTTTCATGTCTTCTGAGGCAAATCTCTTTTTCAGAGTAGTTATCGGCCTCGTCTGGACTATATATATTTCATTTTTTTCTATTGCAAATTCAATGTCCTGGGGTTTTTGATAATGTTCCTCAAGCCTCAATGCAATTTCAGCGAGCTTTTTTATTTCATGATCTTTCAAGACCTGTTGCCTTGTTCTTTCTTCCGTGAGCTTCACTATCTCTTGGCTGCCAGCCGCATTTCTGATTATTGCAATTTTTTTGTTTCCTATCTCTTTTTCCAAGATTTGCAGTCCGCTTTGGGAAATGATATATCTGTCAGGTGTTATTTTTCCTGAGACAATGCCCTCGCCAAGCCCAAAAACAGCCTCTAGAATTACATCTTCCTTTTTCATGGAAGGATCCTTGGAGAATATGACTCCTGATTTGTCTGAATCAACCATCCTCTGAACAACTACGGCAAGGCTTGCATCTTCGTGCTCGAATCCTTTATTCTTTCTATAATATGTTGCTCGGGGAGTAAACAGGGAAGCAAAGCATTTTTTTACAGATTTTAGCAAATCAGCGCCCCCTTTTACATTGAGGAAAGTTTCCTGCTGTCCGGCAAAGCTCGCCTCTGCCAAGTCCTCTGTTGTGGCACTGCTTCTTACAGCAACAAAAACAGGATCAGGGGTTTTTTTGATTATGTAATGTGCTGGTTTGTCTTTTATATTTGAATCCTCTGCACCAAGAAACTCATAAGCCTCGAGAATTTCCGCGCTCATCCCCTCCGGGAATTTACCAGACTCTATCAACCCGCGGATTTCCTTTGTTATTTCATCGAGCTTTTCTGTATCTTCATAATTTATTTTTTCCAGGAGAATTTTTATCTTATCACCGAGCCCTGATGTTTTTATAAAATGGTTGTAAGCCTGCGCTGTGACAACAAAGCCAGGAGGCACGAGAATTCCAAGGTTGTAAATTTCTGCCAAATTTGCGCCCTTTCCACCGGCAACGCTTCCGGATTTTTTATTTAGCTCAGAAAACCACTTCACAAACTCATGTTTTTCTGCCGAAACCTCTTTTTTTATATTCATATTTAATAAAAAAATGACAGATTAATAAAGGTTTTCTTTAAAAAATATTTATAAATACTTTTTCCTTTGATTTCAAATGGGATTTTTCAGAGCTGGGCTTGTCTTAATCGTGGGCATCTTTCTTTTCTTTTCATTTTTAGCTGCAACTTCTTTTTTTATCCTTGGCTCTTCACTAAAATATGAAAATGTGCATGAAGGCCTTTATTCAGTGATAAAGGATATTTCTGAGGGAACAAACGGTGTTATTTCGGAAGAAGTTACAGGAGAATTCAATTTGACAGATGCAGCAAAAGATGCCTTCGCTACTGCCAAAAATTACTGCAAAAGGCAGAACGCAACCTATTACAACTTCAGCTATGAAAGGTATGCCGCCAGTATCCCGTGCGAAAAAGTTGTGAATACAACCAGCCCCGAGACATTTGTTAATGAAACTTATAATGATGTGATTTATGACATTTATTACAAAGATTATGATTGCGGGTTCTGGAACTGCTTTTCAAAAACAAGTTTTCCTTTTTTCCTTGTTTCAAAAAAAGCCGTGGATTACTGGATGGAAAAGTTTTACCTTGTACTGATTGTCTGCCTTTTTTTGATAGGCCTTATTTTCCTGCTTGTTGAGCAAAAGGCAAATGCGCCAATAATCATAGGGGCTTTGCTCGTGATTTCCGCAGTTCCCCTTCTAAAATTAAATGATTTTCTTTATGCAATCGCAGGAAATTTTTCTGTTTTAATCAATTTGTTTTTAAGCAGCACGAGAGGCGTTTTCCTTTTTTCTTTGATATTCGGGATTCTGCTGGTTGCAACTGGAATAGCTCTAAAATCCTGGATGCCCGATTCAATAAAGAAAAAGCTCTCTGTCAAGGATGTCAAGGAAATAGTTAAAGAAGAGATAAGCAAGGAAAAACAGGCACAGCAGATAAAGAAGAAAAAGAAGTGAGAGCCCTCTTTTCATTTTAATTATAAAATAGTAACAAAATAGCAAGATTTAAATATTAGCATAAGACGTATAATTATTAGATGGTGAAAAAATGGCACAATCTTTACAAAATTTAGTAGGAGAACTATATAGGCGTACACCTTTCTATGTACATAGACAAGCACTTTTGGTGCAACAAAGTGAAGATAGAGGAAATGATGTTTTTTAATACAAGATTTGTTACGAAGACGTGGGTATAAAATATTTACTGTAGGCGTAGAAGAATGTACAAGAGAACGTGTTTTATCATCGATTGACGAATTGGCTCATGATAGTAGAGATGGTTCTAAAACATTCTTTTACTATGCAGGTCATGGTAGTCATATAGATAGGACTTATGTAAATGGAATTACGACAAGAGGCGAGGGGTATGTTGATTCGCAAAGAATTGTGCCGTACGCATTATTTGAAAGATTAGCAAACGTAAGAGGTAAAAAAGCAGTGGTTATTGATGCCTGTTATAGCGGAGAATTTACAGAATATTTACGAAAAGGTATGGGTCCGCCTTTACTTAAAGACTACGTTGTAATTGCCTCAACCAGAAGAGATGGTGAGGGTATAGTTACTGTTTGGACTACCAAACCGGAGGAAGTTCCACGTCATTTAATAGACAAATCTGTAAGCAATGTTGTTTTTTGGTTGTATGGTAGAACACCTCACAGAAGAAGAGTTGATTTAAGCCAAATACCCATACCGATTTTCAATGCTTTACCTGATGTGAGGACAAGGTACCCAAAAACAAATCTCGAAATACAAAGAGTTAGTGACACAGGTTTTATTTTATAAGTCCACCTAATAATTCCCGAGCCGACCCTCTAATAATATCTCTGCCGACAATTGAATATAACACCTTTTCGGATAAAAATGCAGTTTTTATGCATTCTTTTACCTCTTCTATTTCTCCATCCTTTTCATGAATTCCTTCAGGAATTTCTCGTGCTTTTCGCGGTCTTTTATTTCTTTTATAGAATATGTGTCCATGTTCTCTTTTCTGTGCCTTTCTGTTTTTACAATGTTTCTCAGCTTGTCTGTTATTTTTTCACTCATCAGGACTTCGTTATTGGCAATGGATGATATCTTCTTTGACTGAGACATGAGGTTTCCCATTCCCATGAATTTAAAGGAATCTGGTTCCTGCTTTGCTATGATTGCTCCGTAATTTAGAGAAATTCCAAAGTCCACTTTTTGCTTTGAAAGCCTATTATGTGAATCAAGAAGGTCCTTTATCCCTTGCGAGACTTTCAATGCAGAATCTTCGTTCTTGAAGGTTTTTGTCCTTATCGGAGCAAATATAAAGAAAATGTTTTCGTTGTCTCTGTATATTGCCGCCTTATGACTTTCTGCAACAGACATCACCTTCTTAAGAATTTCATGGGCGCTTCCTTCACCGCCAGGAGCATGTTTTAATGAAGCCATATTCTTTACCTTAAGAGTTATCATGCTAACATCTTGTTTGTCGCCTTTTATTGAAAGAGCTAATTCTGCCCTGCTGCTTCCCTGTCCATGAGTTTTTACTATTTCTTCTGCACTACCGCCTCCGTCATGGAATTTTTTTTGAGTTCCTGACGCGCCAGAGCCCATGTAGCCTATGAAGGTTTTTTGGTATCCGCGCTTAAAAAATATGAAAGCCACAAATCCCAAAATCGCGAGTATGAATATCCATATCGCAGGGAATTTTAAAAGGCTGCCAATTGAGGTAGAGGCTTTTTTAACATCCACATTGCTTCCTGTCAAGGCCACACTGGCGCCGGTAATTTGCCCATTGGCATTTACCTCCACATCATATTCTCCGTCAGGTGCTGTAAGAATCCATCGCTGGCTCTCATCAACCTCCAAATATGCCTGTATATTCAGGGATTGATTCCCTATTTTCACGAGAACTGTCCTGTTGTAAGGAACATTTCCAATATTTGTTATAACTATTGTCTTGTTAATGATTTCAACAGTTGCATTTTCCTTTTTAAGAATCTTAAAATCGGATTCGGAGATAAGCTTATGCGAAACAGCAACAACTTCCCAGGAAAGAGGTTCCTCGTTGTAATCTATCGGAAATTCAAGGACTTCCTCTGTCGGTTTTTCTATTTGTTCCATTATCTTGCTTCCGTTGTTTTTTATCGTCAAGAATGCTGTCGAATTTATTTTAATCCCTGTTTGATCATAGAGAACAGCCCTGACCTTTACGCTTGTTCCTGGTTCTATTTCCGGGGTTTCAAAAACTATCTCAAGGCTTGTCGGAACCTGTTTTATGTATATGTTATTATCTATGAAACCGTTGTTAGTAACGCTTCCTGACAAATCCTGTTCATATATCCTTGTTCTGAGAAGATAGTTTCCGGCTTTTATTTCCTTGGGAAACGGTATGTTTATAGAAAAAAAACCATTGTTTACTGTTCCCTGTTGGCTTAAAACAGTGGAATTCCCCTCTAAAACAATAAGTTCTGCGTATCCGTTCGCAGGGTTCCCGTTTTCTCTGAGAGCATTTCCAGTGACCAATATGCTTTCTTCCGGGTTAAATTCTGTTTTAGAGATGTTGCTTTGTATGCTTATCAAATCAGAGATTTTGAAATTGTTCGTAGTACCTGAGTCTGCTGCCAGGAAAGCCTTTATCGAGCATGTTCCTTTAAAATCCCCTATAATTATTCTGTCAAGTATGAGCAGGGATTCTACATTCTTGGGTTCGTTGGCAGTGAGGCCTATTGGATTTTTATAAAAATTAGTCTTGTTGTTGTTACAGACTAAGTCCATCTGAAAAGAACCAGAAATAGTTGAAGGTGATTTCAGCGTTACTGAAACAGGAATTGTGTCTCCGAGATTGTAAACAGGATTTGGCTGCTGGTTAATTATGATCTCTGCAGAAGCCAGAGGGATAAGAAAGAAAATTGATAAGATAATTGAACTGATAATTCTCCCTTTGTTTTCCATTAATTCTAAAGTAAGAACTTATTTATAAATATTGTTTAAATGGATAATATTAATAACATTTTCCAGTATTTTGAAAATCTAGTGTCCTTAAATAAAATTATTGGTAAGTTTATGGTTTGGGTCTTGAAAAGAAAGCTACCAAAGCACCAATTACAAATACAATAATTGCTATTATTTGTACGCTATTACCGGTAAGTGGGAGATATGGAGAAGCGGCAACAAGAGTTGTCCCATAAAAAAATATTACTGCAGCTAAAATCATAAGAAAAATTCCAAATCCTTTTCCCATATAATAACTAAAGAGATACTATTTATAAATTTATATGAAAATTTTATCCTTATTCTCGTATGAGATATATTTAAAAAATAGAGCGCCTTTAATGAAAAATGGACAAAAAAACGAGGGAAATGAAGGTTACACCCTGGGAAGTTTCGGGAAGCATTGACTACGGAAAGCTGATCAAGGAATTTGGGATTAAGCCCATGGGGAAACTTCCGGAAATTTTTAATGAAAATGTCCTTTTTCGAAGAAAAACTGTTTTTGCCTACAGAGATTTTGAAAAAATACTCGAGGCAGTCAAAGGTAAAAAGCCATTTGTCATGATGACTGGATTGATGCCTTCCGGCAAATTCCATCTCGGGCATATGCTTCTTGCCCTGCAGATGGTTTTTTATCAGAAACTTGGGGCTAAGATCTATATTGCTGTTGCAGACCTTGAGGCATACAATGCCAGGCAGAAAAGTCTTGAAGAGCTCAGGAAAATTGCGGTAGACCAGTATCTTCTGAATTATTCTGCTCTTGGCCTTGACTTGAACAAATGTGATATCTATTTTCAAAGCGAGAGAAGTCAAGACCCGGGAAAATCTAATGCATATTACAGGCTGGCTTCTAATTTTTCCAGATATGCCACATTCAACGAGTTTAAGGCTGTTTACGGTGACATAAGCCCTGGAAAAATGAACGCTTCCTTATTGCAGGCTGCAGATATGTATCATCCACAGCTTCCAGAGTTTGAAGGAGGTCCTATTGCAACATTTATCCCTGTTGGAATAGACCAGGATCCCCATATAAGAATTGCAAGAGACATGGCTAACAGAGATAAGGATTACAGGTTTTTGCCTATTGCTTCTACTTATCATCTTTTTTTGCCAGGATTAAAAGGCGGCGGAAAAATGTCTTCCAGCGATGAGAATTCTTTTATTGCAATGACAGATTCTCCTAAGGAAGTAGAAACAAAGATAAAAAAATATGCCTTTTCAGGTGGCAAAGACACGAGGGAAGAACACATGAAAAAAGGCGGAAATCCCGACGTGGATGTAAGTTTCCAATATTTGAAAATGTTTTTCGAGCCAGATGACGTGAAACTAAGGAAAATTGAAGAAGATTACAGAGCAGGAAAGCTTTTGACAGGAGAGTTGAAAGAATACCTCATAAAAAAGATAAATGCTTTTCTGAAAGAACACCAAGAAAAAAGAGAAAAAGCCAAAAAGGAGATTGAAAAATTTATTTACAAACAAAAATGAAAATCCTCACACTCCACGTTGATTACATAAATTTCAAACCCCTTAAAAAAGCGCTGAAGAAAATCGCAGATCTTCCTGAAAAAGAAAAAGAAGGGCAGAAAATTGGAGAAAGCCTGGTTGTTTTGACAGCTGTTGAAAAAGGAGACACTGTCAAAGAGTCTGTTGGAGAACTGGTAAAAAATATTGAAGACATAGCGAAACAGGTGAAGATAAAATCCATAGTCCTCTATCCCTATGCTCATCTTTCAAGCAATCTAGCTTCTCCTGAAACAGCAGAGGAAATCCTCAGAGAAGCTGAAATAGAACTGAAAAAAAATTTTAAGGTTGTCAGAGCTCCTTTCGGATATTACAAAGAATTTGAGCTGAAGGTAAAAGGCCATCCCTTGAGCGAGCTTAGTAGGGAAATCAGGACAGAAGGAAAGCAGGTTCAAGAAGAAATATACAATGCTAGCCAATTATTAAGGGAGATTTCAAAATCCAAATTAGACACTTCTAAATTAAAAGACAATGACCACAGAATTATAGGACAAGAGATGGATTTATTCAGCTTTAATGAAGTTGCTCCAGGAATGGTTCTTTGGCATAACAATGGGTTAATAATAAAAAATGGGCTTACAGATTTCTGGAGAGAGGAGCACAAAAAAGCAGGCTATCAGGAAATTTCAACTCCCCAGATGATGGATTCCAAGCTTTGGAAGGTTTCAGGGCACTGGGATAAATACAAGGGGAATAATTTTATTTCTGAATATGAAAAAAGGCTATTCTTGCTAAAGCCAATGAATTGTCCAGGCGGGATGCTTGTTTACAAAGCAAGACCAAAAAGCTACAGGGATTTGCCCCTCAGGGTTGCGGAAATGGGTGTTGTTCATCGTGTTGAACTTTCAGGGGTTTTATCCGGATTGTTTAGATTAATACAATTCACTCAGGATGATGCACATCTATTTTGTGCAGATGAGAAGCAAACAAAAGAAGAGATAAAGAAAATTGTTGAATTGATTAATTTCTTCTATAATAAATTTAATCTGAAATTTGACCATGTCGAGCTTTCTACAAGACCTGAAAAAAGGATAGGAACAGATGAAACCTGGACAAAAGCCGAGAAATTACTGGAGGATGTTCTAAAGGATTTAAAAATCAAGTATAAAGTTAACAAAGGGGAAGGCGCTTTTTACGGCCCAAAGATAGATTTTCATGTTAAAGACTCCTTAGAAAGAACCTGGCAAGTTTCAACAATCCAGTTGGATTTTTCCATGCCTGACAGATTTGAGCTGGAATATACTGACAGAGATAACAGCAAAAAACGACCTATCATGCTTCATAGGGTCATTTATGGGAGCCTTGAAAGATTTATTGCCATCATGCTTGAACATACTAATGGCAGGCTTCCAACATGGCTTGCTCCTGTTCAAGTAAGGGTTTTAAGCTTTACAGACAGAAACGAGCCTTATGCCAGGAAAGTCATCAAGAAATTGGGAGAAGCAATTCCGGAAATGAGGATGGATGCTGATTTTCGTTCTGTTCCTGTTCCTACAAAAGTCAGGGATGCAGAGTTAATGAGGATAAATTATATAATTGTTGTAGGCGACAAAGAAGAAAAGGGAAACACGGTTGCTGTAAGAGTCAAGGGTGACAAAAGAATAAAAACCATGAAGCCTGAAGAATTCGTAAAGTCTTTAAAGAAAGAAATCCAAGAAAAAAGGTAGACAAAAATTCCAAACATATTTTAAATGAAACCATCACATTACATAGAAAAAGTCAAGAAATTCCCTGCTTACAAGCTGATGATGGAAGAAGATCCCAAGACATACCCGTGCTCTGTATTTTTTTTAAGGGATTTTGATGAAGGAAACAATGAAACCCAGGTTGATTTTTATTCTCCTTTGAAAAAGCAGATGATAAGTTTCAAGGTTGATAAAAAGGTTGAAAGAGTGGAGAACAAGCATGCCAAGACAATAACAAACAAGAAACTTGTTCCACAGCCGTTGCCTGAAAATATAAAAATGGACATTGATGAAATGAAGTCCACCATTTTGGACGAGATGCATAACAGGGACATGACCTACGAAATAGAGAAGGTTTTGGCTTTTTTGAATATGACAGACGGAACTCCTGTATGGAATTGCACAACATTTTTGAAAGGCCTAGGACTAGTTCAGGCACACATAGAAGACAAAAGCGCAAGCGTTTTATTCATGGAAAAGAAGTCTTTGTTTGATTTAATCAAGTTTTCAGGCGGTGCTCCAGGCATGCCCGGAATGATGGGCGCTCCGGAAAAACCTGCTGGAGGACCTATTGGAGGAGTCACTATTCTACCACCCCAGACAATTCCCTCTGAGGCAGAAACCAAGCCGAAAACTCAAAAAGCTCCAGAACCCACAAAAAAGAAAGAATCTAAATCTAAGTAATTCTTACCTGATTAGCATAATAAGAAAGATAAATACTACAACTATTATAACTAGGAAAATGCCTAAAGTATATGTTAGCAGATAAAGGGCTTCTTTCTTTTTGCCATTTAAGTACCATACAATTGGCCTTCCAAAGACCAGAGTTCCTGTAAAAGCTGCTGAAAAAACAAAGAGCATAAGCATAAAAATAGGAACAATAATTGACTTTTCATCTCCAAAAGACTGGCTTAAAAGATGTATGAATGAAGCAACAGTAGTTACATAAAGAGCTGTTCCTAAAGAATTAATTGTGGCATATTTTAATATGTCTTTCATAAAAATGTTACAGAGTTTTAATTTAAAATCTTTATGAAACACACGCCCCGACCGAGAGTATAGAGAGCGTAGCTATTCTTTCAAGAAAGAAATTACTTTATTTACAATCTCTTTGAATTTTTCGGGTTTTAGGGAACCAATTTTATATTTTATCAATGATTTTTCAATAGAACCAATTTTATCAATTCTAATAAAACTTTCTCTCTTTAAATTACCCCGCTTAAAGTCTTTATTTTCTATTTTTATCTCAACAGATTTCTCATAAGAGGAGCCGGTGATTTGATTAACTATTACGTCCTTGCCTTTAGGAATTTTAAGAATTAATACAGGTCTTCTTTTCGATTCCTTCAAACTTGAAAAAGGAAAATCTATGACAATTATATCTCCCTTTACAAGTCCTTCCATGCTTCATCCTCTTCTTTGTTAAGCCATGTTTTAGCAAAAGACTTTTCAGAAAGAATAGCGTCTTCAGGAATAGACTTTTTCAGAATTATTTCATCGTCTTTTCTGATTACAATTAGTTTGTCTCCTTCATTAATCCCTTTACGTAGATCTAAAGGAATTACTACTTGTCCTCTTGAACTCATCTTTGTTGTATCAATTATCATAAATAAGATTAATCTTACTTCTATTTAAATCTTTGTTTTTTAGAAACGCCCCGACCGAGATTCGAACTCGGGTCACGACCGTGAAAGGGTCGCATTCTTGGCCTCTGAACTATCGGGGCTCGCTCATTTCATTCGTTCACCCTATACCGCTTAAGCGCAGTCGTCCTAGGGCTTGATTGTTAATTTTCACTAGGAATTCTTTTAATTTCAGCCCAAAATAGTTTTTAAAGATAACTAATCGGTGATCTGTAAAGTTAGCGACGCCTATTTTGTTACAAAAAGATATTCGGGTGCCAACACCTTTAAAAACTTCGACCGAAACAATTTTTCATGAGAATGACACAAGGACTTGGAAGCTCCAACTGGCGCGCCGAGATGTGGGCCGAGATATTTGACAGAGCAAGAAAGAAGGGCAAAGTTTTCGAAAGGACTCTGGGCGAGCATAATTTTCAGTACGCGCTTATAAATTCTGCAGACAGATACGGAAGAATATCCGTCTCGACAACAGGGGCGCAGTATCGCTACAGCGGGCGTTCGGTCACGTTCTGGATAAAGGACGAAGAAAGCGACGAGTTGCACGTTGGCGTATGTTACGGGCCAGGCCTGAATTTTGTATTTGAAGCCAACACTCCGGCGCCTTTCAGGGATTGTGTAGGGCTGCACGAGCACATAGAATCAAAGTTTCTGGGAAATCCGAAAAGCCACACCCTTGCGTGCAGCGCGGAGCTCGGGGAAGTTTTCAGAAGGAAAACGAAGTTTGTCGGCGCCTACGCCAGATGGCTGGTTGAACTGCATGACAATTCTAAAACCCCTGAAAAGGGATATTTTACCCGTGCCGTGCCGGATTTCATGAGAATCTTAAGAGAAGGAAAATTATCTCCCTTGGAAATGCTGCAAGAATTCAAGGAGCGAGTAGATTCCATAAAATTTTTAAATGTCGCAGTGTCAAATAGACATCAAAGATGAGCCTGCTCGGATTTGAACCGAGGACCCCTGCCTCTCTTAGATGAAAACCTCCTGTTGGTTTCCCACACTTCCAGCTTCCCAAGATTATAATCTTGGTATCTAAAAGATTCTAATCCTTATGAATCAGATTCCTATAAGAGCAGTGCTCTGACCAGGCTGAGCTACAGGCTCGTGAATGACGCAGCTGCGGCGTTCACTTTTTTGGAAGAATTCTTAGATATTTAAAATTATCCTAATACTGCTAATACTGATTATTTTCCCGGGAACAAAGCCTTGAGCATTTTTCTTAAGTTATCATCTAAAAAACAAATATCTTCTGCAGCTACCTTTTCAATAAACTTGGTCAAAGCACCCCTGCCGTAAAATCCTGTTTCATTTGCTTTTTTTAACAGCTTTTTTTGTGTTTCAGAATCAAGATATACTTTAATTGGTTTCTTCATATCCCCTCTTTTCTTCATCAAAATAAAGATTTTGTCTCTTATAAATTTTACTTACATCAGAGAAGATGTATTGCAATTGAAAAAGATGAACAGGCCCTAAAGGGCATGGTTTCAGGCCTTAAATGGTTCCGAACTTTTATGATTGCTCCTCTCATTATTTTAATATGTCAGGCAGAGTATGGTATATCTCGGTCAGTAAGAAAAAGATTGAGTTTAAAAAATATCCGAAAAAACAGAAACAGGTTAAGAATAAAACATCAAAAACTAAAAATGTGGTTTTTGGTTTCTTATCTTTAGCAGTTTTGATCTTTTTGATGAATTTAATCTCTGCAGCTGAAATAAATGACACTCTTCACATAAATATCCAGACAACCTATTCAAACGGGACGATTCAGTCCGGAACCTTCGTTTTCGCATTTAACATCACGGAAAACTCTAGCGCAAGCTGCCTTGGCCCTGTAGCTTATAATCATTCTACCAGCCAGACTACGGACTCAAGGGGCATTGTTTCCATATATCTCCCCACAATCGGTTCTGGGGCAGGGAACCTCAGCAGCCTGAGTTTTGACAGGCAATATTATCTTTGTTATTACAGAGATGGAACTCTGAAAGAGGTTTCCCAGTTAGGAAGGGTTCCTTATTCATTCAGGGCAGCCCAGGTAAACTTAAGTAAGGTAGACATAGATTCAAACCTGACTCTTGGAAATTTCAATGTCAGTGCCACCTCAGGATATTTCACCATTTTGGGAATAAATATTACAACACCACTCGGCCTGTTGCACGTCGTCGGAAAAGGCATCAATTCCCTTGTCGTGAACTCAACAACAGGCAATGTAGGTATCGGAACAACAGACCCTGTTAAATTCCTTGATATACGAAATCCAATCTCTGGCGAAACAGAACTTGGAATTTTCTCATCCACTGACAACTCTGCTACTATCGACATCGGCACAAATGACGACGCTGATTGGGAAATTGAGTCCAGGAACACTCTTTCAGATGCTCTGGTTATTAAAAAGCAGGACGGTGGAAGTGTAGACGTGTTTGCAATTACCCAGACGGGATTAGTGGGAATAAACACCACAACACCGCAGAACACATTAAATGTGTTTGGAGCAATAAATTCAACAACAGGATTTATAGTTAATTCTTCAGTTGGTTTAACAGGAAATTTTAGCGTAGGTTCTTGTTGGTTTGCTTATAAAGGAGGAATTGCTTACGGAACTAATTGCACAGCACTTTAAGGAAAAACCATTGTGAGAAATTATCATATTGGCTGAAACAGTAATTAATTTTATTAACACTTGTTCTTTAAGATTTGTATGAAGATTGATATTTCATCATTGACTGTTTTCCTCATTGCACTTATCATATTTTTTTCCCCGACAGTCGAGGCAGACGTGATTTCTGTGAATGCAGGAGGGAGCAACGAAACCGCAGTCACTCCTGACAAATATGTTGAGGGATTTTTTTCCGGGATTCCCGAATCAGCGGCAGAAGTTACAACACCTTCAGGCGGTGCCGGCGGCGGCGGAGCAGCCACTTCTGCAAACGTTGCATTAACTCCGGCAGAATTTAATATTAATATGGTTGTAAACACGACAACTGAAAGAACAATCAGCATCAGAAACCTCGGAACAAGTCCCCTCACGGTGGCTGTTACCGAATCGAACCTTGGAAATCATGTGATTCTTGGAAATAAGTCATTAATAATCCCTGCCGGGCAGTCTGTGAACCTGAAAGTTGTTTTCGTTGCCCTCAGCGAACCGGGAATTTTTGCAGGCACTATCAATATAGGGGGAAAAACAGTCCTTGTTTCACTGAACGTAAAAACACAGCTCCTCTTGTTTGACTCAAATATAATCGTGCTGAACAGGAATTACCAAGTTCTTCAGGGAGACGACTTAAGGACCAGGGTGACTCTTACCCCTCTCGGAGATCCTGAAAGACTCGACGTTGGTTTATTTTTTACAATAAGGGATTATTCAGGCAAAATTTACTTGACAAAATCAGAGACAATGCTCGTTGAGGAGCTGACAGAAGTAAATAGAAATTTTGATACAGGATCCCTTCCTTTAGGGAAATATGTTGTCGGTCTTGAACTCAAGTATCCTAACGGAGTTGCTCCTTCCAGCGCGCATTTCGAGGTGTTGGAGAAAAAAGTAAGTACTCTAGGCAGTGTAATACCTTACCTATTAAGCTTTATTTTATTGATATTCATAATTATCCTGCTCCTGCTGATACGGAAAAGAATAAAGGAAAAAGAATAAATCATAAAAGAAATATCTATAAACGATTCTTTAATCTAATTTCCATGTTAATTGGGCTTGTCGGCAAACCAAGTTCAGGAAAGAGCACATTTTTCAAAGCAGCGACCCTGGCGGAGGTTGAAATCGCTTCCTATCCTTTCACCACAATAAAACCGAACCACGGCGTTGGCTATGTAAAGGTTGACTGTATTGAGCGAGAGTTCAGCGTAAAATGCCAGCCAGCTCATGGTTTCTGCATCGAGGGAAAAAGGTTTGTTCCTGTTGAGCTGATGGATGTAGCTGGTCTTGTACCAGGAGCGAGTGAGGGAAAAGGCCTTGGAAACCAGTTTCTGGATGATTTGAGGCAGGCAGACGTTTTCATACACATAGTGGATGTCTCTGGAACTACAGATGAAGAAGGAAAGCCTGTTGAAAACCATGACGTGTCAAAAGACATTCTTTTTCTGGAAAACGAATTGAATAGGTGGTTTTACAACTTAATGGTAAAAGCTTGGAAGGGCTTTGTGAAAAAAACAGCCCAGGAGGAAGGAGGCAACTTTTCCGAGGCTGTGGCAAAGCAGTTTTCCGGGTTGAAGGTAAGGGAAGAGCATGTGAAGAAAGTCCTTTCGAGGCTGAGACTCCCGGAAAAACCCATGAACTGGAACGAAGACCAGCTTTTTTGGTTTGCATCAGAATTGAGAACAGAAAGCAAGCCGACAATAATCGCCGCAAACAAAGTTGACCTTGAAAAAGCCCATCCTAATTACCAGTTTTTAAAGATGAGATTTCCGGGCCTGATAATAATTCCATGCTCTGCAGATTCAGAGCTCGCCCTTAGGGAAGCTGCAAAAATAAGGCTGATAAATTACATTCCAGGGGAGAGGGATTTCAAGATTACGGGAGAACTCAGCGACGAACAGAAAGAAGCTCTTCTTAGTATCAGGAAATCTGTTTTGGACAGATTTAAAGAAGGCACAGGAGTCCAGGAAGTCTTGAATTATGCGGTTTTTAACTTTTTGAATTATATCGCAGTTTTTCCGGCAGGAGCACACAAGCTTGCGGACAGCAAGGGAAGAATTCTGCCAGACTGCTTCCTTCTTCCTTCTGGCTCCACTGCGCTGGATTTTGCATACCATCTCCATACAGATTTTGGAAATAATTTCATAAAAGCAATAGATGCGAGAACAAAAAAAATCCTGGGAAAAAATCACGAGTTGAAGCACAGGGATGCTTTGGAAATAGTTACCAGATAATTTTTCAGGATAAATCCTGTTTTAGCCAGCAAAATATAAAAGTGCAAAAGTGTTTAGCCCGGCAATCAGGAGACACCATTATAATACCTGATAAAAAACCATGCCAAAACTAAGGCATCTTATAAAAAAAGGGAAATATGTCACAACCAGAAAAGGAAATTTTGTCAGGAATCTTTCGGAAAAAATTGTCAGAGAGATTAGGCCTTATGCGAGAAGAATTGAGGTAGTCGGAAGCATAAGAAGAAAGGAAGAAAATCCTGTCGATATTGATGTCGTCCTCATTCCAAAGAACGAGGGAAGCAAGGATAAAATTGAGGCCATTATGGAAAAGAGAGGGAAAAGAATTTTAGGCGGAGACAGGAAAGCCTATTTTAGAATTGAAGGAGTTGAGGTTGAACTTTATTACACTCTGTCTGAAGAATGGGGCGCAGCCCTTCTTGCTTACTCTAGCAGATTCGGTGCAGGCATCGGTTTGAGGGTTGTCGCAAAGAAAAAAGGATTTAAACTTAACCAGCACGGGCTTTTCAGAAAGGGAAAGAGGGTCGCCGGAAAAACAGAAAGTGAGATTTATCATGCTCTTGGAAGGCCATGGAAACCGCCTGAGAAAAGATGAAGATTAAAATTAAAGTCATGCCAAATTCAAAGAGACAGGAAGTTATTAAAAATGAAGAAGGGTACAGAGTTTATTTGAAATCAGCACCAGAAAAAAATAAAGCAAACGCCGAGCTTGTTAGCCTGTTAAGCAAGTATTTTAATAAGCCCGTTAGAATAAAATCTGGATTCGCATCAAAAAATAAAACCATTGAAATTGAAAAATGAAATATATATATGCAGAAGACATACAGAAAACTTCGGAAGAAATTTCAAGGCTTCTTTTTCCGCATATAAAACTGGAAAGAATGAAATGTTTTCGTAGTCATGGAAGTTCTTCCAGAGGCACAGTTGCCCGTTGCCACACGATAGGAAAACTGCTTCAGACAGCCATGAATACTGGGGCTTTCTATGCCCTTGAGTTCATTTCAGAAAGATTTGACAAGCTTCCAGAAGAAGAGAAAATAAAGACGATAATCCACGAGCTTATGCACATCCCGCATACTTTCGGCGGCGGCTTCAGGCACCATGACCATGTTTGTGAGAGAAACATAAAAGCATGCTACAGGACATATAAAGAAAAAAAGAAAAATCTGGAAAACAGCGATATTTTCGGTCTTAAAGAACTTAAATGGAAAAATCAGGACAATCTTAAGCTGATGAAAGATATGGGGAAAAATGCTGAAAAAGATTTCTTTTAAACTCAGAGGAAAAAGAATAAACATAATTGCCAAAGAATGCAGTGGACTGAACAGGTTTTTGGGCTTGATGTTCAAAGATAGAGATGATGCAAATGCTTTACTTCTTGAATTCGAAAAACCAGTCAGTTTTGCAATCCACTCTTTTTTCGTTTTCTTCCCGTTCATTGCAGTATGGATGGACGAAGAAGATAACGTCGTGGAATTCAAGATTGTAGAGCCCTTCACCCCGTCTGTCAAGGCTAAAAGGCAGTACAAAAAACTCCTTGAAATACCAATGAATGAAAAATATAACAGAAAAATAAACTTCTCGTCGGTGATTAGAAAGGTTTAAATATATAAATTAGCTTCATTAATTTAGATAATAAAAGGAGGTGCAAATGGGAAAAGTACTTGTTAAAAAGGTTGTGAAGAGGAGGCCTGGTTATCTTTACTACGTTGATGGGCAGGGAAATGTATGCGAAGCAAAGATGGCTAGAGGCGGAGGAAAAAGAAAAAAGAAAAGGTAGAATCTCCTTAATATTTTAATTTTTATTTCCTTTTAAGATTTTTATTTACAACTTGATTTAATTTATAGTCTATAGGCCTTGGAAACTTTCTTATTGGCTTTCTTGATTTTTTATGCGTTAGTTCTGTATCTGTTCTCATAAATATGTTATGGGCTTCAATGACAAGGTTCTCTAACTTTTGACCAAGATTTGGCGTAATGAGAAGATGTCTCATATCTGTATACTTATCTTTGTCTCTTCTGTGATAAACAGTTATGTGTTCTTTATGATCCAATTCCCAGCACAAATCACTATCTCTTATATTTTCCGGAAAAGGAAATTCTTGCTTTCTTGCCTCTCCTTTTTTAGAATAACGAATCTGGATAGTTACACTCTTTGAATCCTCTACGGTTCTTCTAAAAGTCAAACTTGCATCATAAATGTTCAAAAACTGGTTTTCTGGTATAGTGGTTCTTTTAGTTTCGTTCATTATATCTAATTTTTTATGATTGACCCCTTTTATAAATATATCTTTCCCAAAAAGATATACAATCATTTTGCTTATACATCACTACAGGACGAATCTAATCCCATTATACTTTTATAAATACAAATTTTCTCTAGTTCTTATGGCAGTTATTTTGGGAATAGAGAGCACAGCCCACACTTTTGGAGTGGCTGTAGTCAGAAACGGGAAAATTCTTTCTAATGTTAAAAGCAGTTATAAGACAGGGGAAGGAGGGATAATTCCCATGGATGCTGCAAGACATCACCGGGAAAATAAGGAAAAAATCTATTCTGAATCGCTTCTTTTATCTGGAATAAAGGAGGAAGATATCGATGCTATTGCAGTTTCCCAGGGTCCTGGCCTGGCTCCATGCCTTCTTCAGGGAATGGGGTTTGCAAAAGAGCTTTCAGAAAAATTAAAAAGGCCGATAGTTCCTGTGAATCACTGCATTGCCCATCTTGAGATAGGAAGGATTACAGGAGCGAAAGATCCTGTGATGCTCTATGCATCCGGTGCAAATACGCAGATAATAGCCTATGCCTCTGAAAAATTCCGTGTTTTTGGCGAAACTCTTGACATTGGCGCAGGAAATTTCATAGATACTTTTGCGAGATATGCTGGCATTGGTTTTCCCGGAGGTCCTGAAATTGAAAAACTTGCCTTGGAGTCTGGTTGCAAACTGATTAAACTTCCATACAAGGTGAAGGGAATGGATATTGCTCTCTCCGGAATCCTGACAAACTTAAAACAAAAATTAGAATCCGGAGAATACAGGCTTCAGGACCTTGCGTTTTCCCTGCAGGAAACTGTTTTTGCCATGCTTGTTGAAGTTGCAGAAAGGGCGATGGCGCATACAGAAAAAAAAGAGCTTCTTCTCGGAGGAGGGGTTGCCTGCAATAAAAGACTACAGTCAATGTGCAGAACCATGTGCGAGGAAAGGGGGGCAAGACTTTTCTGCCCTGAAAACCAGTTTCTGGTTGATAACGCAGGAATGATAGCCTACCTTGGAGAGATAATGTTCAAGTCTGGAATAAAGAAAAATCCAGGAGATGTTGATATCAAACCGAGGGAAAGGACAGATGATGTGAAAGTGACGTGGCGATAATTTTCTGTAAATCTTAACTAGAGATGACTCCGGTTTTGTATCTTTCAACCTCGGCATTTACCATTCCATGCAATCTCCCCAAAGCTTCTTCTGCCCTTCTTCTGAAATCTTCGTGCAATCTTTGATATCTTTCCTCAGCTTTATAAAGAATATTATCTGCTATTTTAGAAATTAGCTTTAATTTTTCATGATAATCTTCTTTTCTACTTGCAATAATTCTTCCTGCCTTTTCAGAGAATTGAGCGTACAAACTTTGTATATGTGGTATATAATTGTCTGCCTCTAATGTGGCTCTTGTGATGTTTCTGAAATGATCAAATTTAATTGCTTGGGCAACGGCTTCCGGAAAATATCCTGGATTTGTTAAAGCAGTACCTACTAAGTATTTTGCATATTCCCATCCTCCTTCTGCGAAAAGTTGTCCTTTTATAGATCTGCCAAGAATTATAAGTCCTTCAAGAGATGATCTCTTTGTTCTGTGGTGTGGACCCTGATTTTTCTGGAGAGTTCTGCATCTGTCGTAATAATTTCTTGCGTTAAATAATTTACCGAGAAGTCCCTTATACCCTTTTAATAGTTCTTCTTCGCTTAGTTCTGTTTTTGTTTCAAAATTAAACCCTAATTGGTGTGTGTTGTTCCCAGTTGAATCTCCTCTGAGCCTTCCTTCTCTTTTAAGACGATTGTATAAATCAGTTCCTTTTAGGGCTGTTAATAGTCCCGCCATTGGAAAGACAATTCCTGCTTCTTGAATAAAATTATATAATTTATCTAAAGAACCTCTTTTTTCTCCATCAGTTCCGACGATAAATCCTCCCGAAACTTCTAAACCATATTTTTGAATTCTCCTTGCCGCTTCAAGTTGAGGCATTTGTGTGTTTTGTCTTTTTTGCATATTTTCCAAAACTTCATTATCAACAGATTCTATACCAAGGAAGACAGAACTGAACCCTGCTTTTTGCATGCCTTCTAAGATGTCTCTATTATTGTCCCAAGCCAAGTTCATGCTCGCTTCTGTGAATAGAGAAAAGGGGTATCTTCGTTCTTTCTGCCATTCGGCTATGTGCAGTAGTAGCTGTTTGACATTTTTTCTGTTTCCGATAAAATTATCATCGACGATAAAGACAGAGCCTTTGTGCCCTAAATTATAAAGGGCATCAAGTTCTGAAAGCATTTGCTCAGGAGTTTTTGTTCTTGGTTCTCTTCCGAAAAGTTTTGTTATATCGCAAAAATCACAATTAAATGGACAACCTCTCGAGTATTGAATTGCAGCGGAGAAATAGTTATTTAAGTTTAATAAGTCCCATCTTGGTAGTGGCGTGTTTGTGATGAGTACTTTCCCTCCTTTTGTTAATTCAACTAATCCTTTTGTCCTTTCAGACACATTTTTCTCTGTCCAGACCCCTTTTTCTGCCCCCTTTAATAAGTCTTCTAAGAAGGGCCATAGAGTGGCTTCCGCTTCCCCTGCGACAACATAATCTGCCCCTGTTTTTTCAGGGTGCATTGTTGGAAATGGGCCTCCAGCCACAACTTTTTTCCCTAGGCTATGGGCTCTTTCAACAATTTCTTTATGAGAATTTTCTTGAACAATCATCGCTGAAGTGAATAAAAAGTCTGTGTTCTCTAGGTGTTCGTCTGTTAAAGGCTCAACGTTTAAGTCTACCAGCCTTTGTGCTTCAAATCTTTCCGGGAGCATAGCCATTACAGTTAGCAATCCTGTTGGAGGCATCACAGCCTTCTTCCCAACGTGTCTAAGGGATGTTCCGTAGCTCCAAAATGTTTCTGGAAATTTAGGATAGACTGGCAAAACTTTTATCGTATCCATAAGAAACTTAGATAATAATGGTATTTATTTCTATTGATATAAAGCCGAGAGAAAGGACCGACGATGTTGAAGTTACATGGAGATAGAAATCATACTCCTATTCTAACTGCGAGAATTTGATCCTGATCCTTGGGATCAGTAGTATAAGCCACATTCTCTATAAACAATGAGGCATTATTTTTGTTTATTAACCTAAATAGATTTGATAAGAATTCACACTCTTTAATATTTATTCCTCTTGATGGTTGATCTACTAAAATTTCCAACGCATTTATTCCAAAAACTTTTTCCAATATTTTCCTATCTGGAAATCCTTTGTAAACCTTAGCAACAGTTATATATGAATTATCAACGCCTATCCTTACCAAATCTTCTCTAAGAGATTCTTCTGTCCTTATCTTTCCAGGATACCATCTTTTAAAATAACTATTTTTGTTGAATGGCCATTGTCTAATTGAAGAAAATGCTTTAAAAAAGGCATTTTTTGATAGATTTGTCCATAGCAATCCGTTATGTGTCCAATAAACAGGAGATTTCTCCCTTAAGAGTTTGTCTAACGATTCTAATTTTGCTCTTTCGTATTTAAAATGCATTTTACCTCCTGCCTCTTTTTCATATCTGATTATTTCCTCACGAAGCTCTCGTTCTTTTACTTTCAAATCCATCTTTATCCCAGCCATTTTAAATTTAAAATAATTTATATACTACTCTTAAAATGAAAACTTTAAAAAGCTATTTTTTCTCACTAATTTATCCGATGACCTTATGGGAGGATTTATTCTTCTCGTAGTCATTAAACACTAAAACAATATAAAAGCAAAATGGCAGACATTTATTCGATAATCGAAAAGGCAAGAAAAACAGGAAAAGTTGAAAAAGGAACTAACGAAGTCACAAAAGCCATAGAGAGGGGAACAGCAAAACTCGTGGTCTATGCCACAGATGTTTCTCCCAAGGAAATAGTTCAGCACATCCCTGTCTTGTGCAGGGAAAAGAAAATCCTTTGTAGGGAAGTTGACAGCAAGCAGAAACTGGGAATTGCCGTTGGAATTCCAGTGTCTGCATCTTCTGTGGCTGTTATTGAGCCAGGGGATTCTGAAAAAGACATTGCTGGCTTGAATAAAAATTAAAACACAAAAAGAAAATTAAAAATGGGCGGAGCAAAACAGCAGTACAAATCAAAACAAACACAACAGTCACAGGCTTCTAAAGGAAGCGACAGGATTCTTACAGCGGAAGCTGTTCCTGCCCTTGTCGAGGACATAATAGGAAGAACAGGCTTTCGCGGAGAGATTACGCAGGTAAAAGCCCTGGTAACTTCTGGAAGAGATAAAGGGAGATCTATGAGAAGAAACGTCAAAGGCCCTGTAAGAATAGGAGATTACTTGATGCTGAGGGAGACAGAAATAGAGGCAAGAAGAATAAAGTCCAAAGTCACAAAAGGGACATACACATAAAATGCCTACAAAACTAAATAGTTTAGAGATACTTAGTGCCTTTGAAGAGATATTTAGAGCAGGTGTTCAATCTATTAAACTCAGTGGTTTATCTGGAGATGATGCTACGCTATGGGAAAATTGCCTTGAAAGTGAAGAAGAACACTATTTGATTGATGTGCATGAACCATCTAGAGCAAATCCATATTATTCAATTGAAATTAAATCTAAAAAAAGATAAAAATGCCTAAATGCAGCTATTGCGGGAAACAGTACGAGCCTCCGAGAGGCCTGACTCTTGTTTTCAATGACGGAACTCCCAGATACTTTTGCTCTTCAAAATGCAGGAAAAATTTTTTCCTTAAAAGAAGAAAAGTCAGATGGATTTCTAAGAAGAAAAGTAGCAAAATTAATTAGAATTTATGCCTTGTCCTAGGGTTCCAATAAAACATTGGAGATTTATAAGTTTAAAAACGTTCGTTTTAGCTCTAGATTAAGTTTAAAAAGTATTTTCTGAAATTTCTTTTATGGAATTTTGCATAAATTGTAGTAGGCCTGTGGAATTGAATGAAAACAAAGAAAAATGTGTCTGTGGTTTTACAAACATAATTACTTCTAAAATATATTTCAGCGAGAAGATAAAAAAACAAGAAGAAAAAGGAAAAGGCATTCTTATTCCTGAAAAGTTTGGAGAAAAAGGATTTCCGCATATCTGTAAAAAATGTGGATATGAATATGCTGATGTTATAGATTTGGGTTCGTCTTGGGCGGATGAATCAAATGTATATTTATTTAAATGTAAAAAATGCACTCACGTTACAAGAGATGCTTATGGAAGCCAATAATCAATTTTAACAAAACTCATTTCTCTGTTCCAAAGTTCTGGGGTCTTTCCAGCTTTCAGAGAACTGAACAACAGCTCCTGTTATCGGGTTCATTTTTATGACTTCCAGGTCTTTGCAGAAAATCTCAAAATCCTGGCAGAGATTTTCTGAGTTGCAGATGGCTTTTGTATGGGAAAAGAGATGAGGATAATTAGATGATGAATTAGAGGTTGTTAATGCTAATAATAAAGTTGTTAAAAGGATTAAAATGACCATTAATGCTGTTATCAAACTTGTCCTTTTTTTCATAAAATTGTCATTATTTTCTTGTTTTTAAAGATATGTGTTTTTTCCTGAAATTTTGATGAAAAATTGCATTTGCCGTCGATAAATGGCGAGAAAAGTTTATAAAGCATCTTTCCTTTTTTCATAATAATAGGGTAAAAATAATAGAACTTTCTGCTCCACTTTTATGTTAAAAAGTAAGGCTGGAGCAGGAAGTGTCTAACCTATTCTTAAGTACACAAAATGCCAGAAAAATACAGCGCAGAATCAATAAAAGTTCTTGAAGGACTTGAGGGAGTTCGAAAAAGGCCTGCAATGTATGTTGGCTCCACTGGCAAAGAAGGATTGCATCACTTGATATATGAAGCTGTGGATAATTCTGTGGATGAGGCATTGGCAGGAGTATGCAAAAATATCACTGTTTCTATCAACAAAGACGGTTCTGCCACAATAGAAGATGATGGAAGAGGAATACCTGTCGATATACACCCCATATACAAAGTTCCCGCTGTCCAGATAGCTCTTACAAAGCTCCATGCAGGGGGAAAATTTGACAAGAAATCCTATGAGATTTCTGGGGGACTTCATGGAGTAGGTATATCTGTTGTAAATGCCCTTTCAAAGAAGTTAATAGTGGAAATAAAAAGAGATGGAAAAATATACCGGCAGGAATATTCAAGAGGGGATGTAAAGACCAAGCTGGAAGTAGCTGGAAAATATTCTGAAAACGGCTCTGGCACAAAAGTAATTTTCTGGCCAGACGAAACCATTTTTTCAACTGTCAATTTTGACTACAAAGTCTTGGAAACAAGATTTAGGGAAATAACATTTCTCAATCCCGGTCTTAAGATAAACTTAATAGATGAAATAAAAGGAAAAGATGAGGAATTTTTCTCATCTGGAGGACTAATGGAGTTTGTCAAGTGGATGAATGAATCTAAAGAAGTTCTTCACAAGCCAATATATTTCAAAAAAGATGTGGACAAAACGATAATAGAAGTTGCCATACAATATAATGATGGTTATCAGGAAAATATTTTTGGATTTGTCAACACAATAAATACGGTAGAGGGTGGGACGCATGTTTCTGGTTTTAAGACTGCTGTTACAAGAGTCATAAATGATTATGCAAAGAAAACAGGAATGCTGAAAAATGGTTCCAGCGAGGAAAGTTTAACAGGAGAAGATGTAAGAGAAGGATTGACGGCTATAATAAGCCTAAAAATATCTGAGCCTCAGTTTGAAGGACAGACAAAAACTAAATTGGGCAATTCTGAAGTAAAGGGATTGGTTGACTCTGCTGTGACTGCCTCGCTTTCCCAATTCTTTGAGGAAAACCCCGTTATTGCAAAGAAAATAACTCTTAAGGCGCTTGAATCTGCAAAGGCAAGGCTTGCAGCCAAAAAGGCAAAGGACCTGATAAGAAGAAAGAATGCATTTTCATTGGGCGGACTTCCAGGCAAGCTTGCAGATTGCTCAAGCAAGAAGACAGAGAATACCGAACTTTATATTGTTGAGGGAGAGAGCGCTGCAGGTTCGAGCAAAATGGCAAGAGACAAGGAAAACCAGGCAATACTCCCACTTAAGGGAAAAATATTGAATGTTGAAAAATCAAATCCTATCAAGGCACTTTCAAGCGAGGAAATTGCAAACATAATAACTGTAGCAGGAACAGGAGTTGGAGACCAGTTTGATGTCTCTAATTTAAGATATGGTAAAATAATAATCATGACAGATGCAGATGTTGACGGAGAACACATTAAGACACTGCTACTGACATTTTTCTTCAGGTTTATGCCTAGGCTGATAGAAAATGGAAACATCTATGTCGCTCTTCCCCCATTGTACAGAATAAGAAAAGGACAAAAGGATGAATATGTTTATTCTGACGAAGAGCTAAAAAAAGCAATTGAAAAGACAGACGCGACTAATGTAACAAGATTTAAGGGTCTTGGAGAGATGAATTCCCAGCAGCTTTGGGACACTACAATGGATCCAAAAACAAGAAAACTGAAAAAGATATTCATAGAGGATGCAATTGAAGCTGACAAAGTATTTTCAATGCTTATGGGCGATGATGTTCCTGCAAGAAAACAGTTCATCCAGGAAAACGCAAAGGAGGCTAATCTCGATATATGATGTCTTGATTATCCATGCTTCGTCCAAGCATGGCCAAATCAGAGGCTAATTTAGATATATAACAGGTAAAATGTCAGAGCCAGAGGAAGAAATTCATCAAAAAGTTTGGGGAAATGAAAGATGGTTAGTGAATACAATAGACTACTGCGGGAAAATTTTAACCCTGAATGAAGGGTATAGGTGTAGCATTCATTACCATAAGAAAAAGGATGAAACTTTTTATCTTTCAGAAGGGAGAGTTTTATTGGAAATAGATGGGGAAAAAAGGGTTATGCAAAAAGGAGATGCCCAGAGAATTCCCCCATTAACAAAACACAGATTTAGCGGCTTGGAAACATCTATAATAATTGAATTTTCAACACATCATGAAGAGGAAGACACTTATAGGGAAACAGAAAGCGAAAAAATTCCTGAGGAAGAATTCAGGAAACTATTAAAAAAACTTGGTATATAAAATGAAAGTAAAAATAACCTGTCCAAAATGCGGGTCATCTAATGTAAGCATAATTTCTGACGTTTCTAATCTGGAAAACCCAACACCGATGTACAAATGCAATAAGTGTATGTATAAGCACAGGCTGTTCCCAAGATTTGAAAGTGATAAAAACAGGGAATCAGAAGAGGGAGAAGAATAAAATGGGGAAACTGACAACGCCTGACTGGATTTTGAAAGGCGGGAAGAAGCCTGTAAAGAAAAAAGAAAAAGGAATTTTCAAAATAAGAAAATGTCCTAAATGTGGAAGTGATAAAGTCAGCGTTGTATTGGGGGCAGAGGAAGGCAATGGAAATGGAGAATGGGAATGTAAGAAATGCAAGTGGTCAGGAAAAAATATTTCCATGGACTATGTTTCAGAGGAGGAATTTATGAAGTATCTGGATGAAAAAGGGGAGGAGGTTGCGTAAAAATGGCAGAAGAAAAAGAAAAACCAAATGAAGAAAAGAAAGAAAGCGAAAGAGGAATAATAGACACCGAAGTATCTGGAGAGATGAAGAAGGCATATCTTGATTATGCCATGTCTGTGATAGTTGCTCGCGCCCTTCCTGCCGTCGAGGACGGCCTGAAACCTGTCCAGAGAAGAATTTTATTTTCAATGAATTTGATGGGGCTTAAGCCTAACACGCAGACAAAAAAGAGCGCGAGAATAGTTGGAGACGTGATAGGTAAGTATCATCCACACGGAGATGTAGCTGTTTATGATGCAATGGTCAGGATGGCTCAGAATTTTTCATTGAGATATCCTTTAGTATATGGACAAGGAAATTTTGGGAGCGTCGACGGAGATCCTCCTGCTGCTTATAGATATACAGAAGCAAAGTTAGAGGAAATATCTATGGAATTGTTGCAGGACATAGAAAAAGAGACAGTTAAGTTTACTCCTAACTTTGATAACTCACTGAAGGAACCACTTCTTCTTCCAGGCAAGCTTCCTGCGTTGCTACTGAACGGAGCATCTGGTATTGCTGTTGGAATGGCCACAAATCTTCCCCCCCATAATTTAATAGAAGTATGTGATGCAATTATTGCCTGCATAAAAAATCCTGAAATTACAATAGAACAACTTACCGAGATAGTAACAGGTCCTGATTTTCCTACTGGCGGAATATTACAAGGAGACATGAACGAGATGTACAAGACAGGAAGGGGTAAGCTGATAGTGAGAGGAAAGATTTCTGTTGAGGATGTGAAGAATAAAGAATTAGTTGTGATAACAGAAATTCCTTATATGCTAAACAAATCTTCTCTTGTAGAACAAATAGCAGAATTGATTCAGGCCAAAAAGATAAAAGATATATCTGATTTAAGGGATGAATCGTCAAAAGGAAAAATAAGAATTGTTCTTGAGCTTAGAAAAGGAGTTGATTCTAAGTTTGTCATAAATGCACTTCATAAATACACGAGGCTTCAGGATTCATTCAATGCAAACTTTTTGGCTCTGGTCGGAGGCCAGCCAAGAGTTTTGAACCTAAAGCAAATTCTCGAAGAGTATGTTAAATATCGAAAATTAATTGTAACAAAAAGGACAAGTTTTGAGTTAAGGAAAGCAAAGGAGAGGCAGGAAATAGTAGGGGGACTTCTGATAGCTCTAAAGCACATAGATGAAGTTATAGCACTTATTAAAAAATCCAAGACCGTTGCAGAAGCTTCAGAAGGTTTGTCTAAAAAATTTGGTCTTACTCATAAACAATCACAGGCTGTTTTGGATACCAAGCTTCAGCAATTGACTTCTCTCGAAAGGGAAAAGCTTCAGAAAGAGGCTGAAGAGCTGAAGAATAAAATTGAAGAGTATGAAAAAATATTAGCTGACATAAAGGAAGTCCTGAAGATAATTCTTAAGGAAGTTCATGAACTTAAGAGCAAATATGGAGATGCAAGAAGGACACAGGTTCTTAAGAGAATAAGCGAGATTTCAGAGAAAGACTTGGTTCAGGAAAAAGAAGTTGTTGTTACAATAACTGACAAGGGATACTGCAAGAGGATGGACATAAAGACTTACAAGGAGCAGAAGAGAGGCGGAAAGGGAGTGATAGGAAGCAATCTTGCAACAGGAGACTTCACAAAACAACTAATTCCCTGCTCGACTCATGATTATTTGATGTTTTTTACTGGAGCAGGAAAAATTCTTTGGTTAAAGGCATATGACATACCTGAAGCAGAAAGATATGGAAAAGGGAAGGCCTTGATTAATCTTCTGAATTTGAAAGATGACAGAATAACCAATGTCATAGCTGTCAAGAAATTTGAAGATTCTTTATTTATTGCAACAAAGAACGGACAGGTCAAGAAGATATCCATGTCTCATTTTTCAAAACCAAGAGCTTCAGGGGTTAGAGTAATAAATCTCCCAGCTGATAATTCAGACAGCGTGATAGATGTCCAGGTTGTCAAAAAAAGCCAGGAAGTTTTGCTTGCTACAAAGAAAGGACAGGCAATAAGATTTAACAGCGACGACGTAAGAGAGATGGGAAGGGCAAGCTATGGAGTAACAGGAATAAAATTAGACAAGGGAGATGAAGTAGTGAGTTTGGAAGTATTGAGCACAGCAACTATCTTGACAATGACAAAGAATGGCTATGGAAAGAGAACAGCTGTGGAAGATTACAGGAAAACGGCAAGGGCAGGAAAGGGAGTAATCAATGTTAAAGTGTCTCAAAAAACGGGCGATGTTGTAAACACAGTATCTGTCAATGATACCGACAATATAATAATTACAACATCAAAAGGAATGGTTATAAGAACAACTTTAAAGAACATAAGGGTAATGGGAAGGGCAACACAGGGAGTAAGAATAGTAAAGCTTCATGAGGGAGACAGCGTCACTGATTTGATAAAGGTCCTGGAAGCAGGAAATGGGGAATAATATTAATATTGAAGACAGAAGGTAAGATTAAATTAGGAGAGTAAGTATTAATTCTTAAATAGTTACAGAATAGAGGGAATGTTAAGTATTCGGGAGATGAATAAGGTGTTAAGGGGCGGGAGTTAGGAGTTTAATAATATTTTTAAGTAAGGTTAGTTTAGGTTATTTATGCACGAATTACAAAAGATTAACACTCTTGGACTTGAAAATATTAACTATGCTATTGTTGAGAAAACTCGCCCTATGATGTATAAGGCGATGAAATATTGGGGCAAAAAACCAAGTAACATTTTCAAAGATTATATTAAACATTATTCTAATAAAAATGAGATAGTTCTTGACGCTTTTGCGGGTAGCGGTGTTTGTCCTTTGGAAGCAATACAAACAGGCAGAAAGGCAGTAGCAGTTGATTTAAATCCAATTTCGGGTTTTATAACAAAGATGTTGGCTACCCCCTTAAATATCTCAAAATTTAGGGAAGAATGGGTTAAAGTTAAAGCAGACTTTTGTAAGTTTGAAAAAGGAGCAGAATTATTTTTAACAACTTGCCCAAAGTGTAAAAAACAGGCAAGGATAATTAATGTTCATTATGATGGAAGCCCAACAGAAATAAGATATAAATGTTCTTGTGAAAAAAAGAACGGAACCAAAAAAATAGATGATAATGATTTAACATTAATAGAGAAAGCAAATAAAACTAAAATAAGTTTTTGGTATCCAAAGGACAAATTTCCGAATACAGACACTTTTGATGGGGCAAAAAAGAATGTAGGGGATTATTTCTATAATCTATGGACTAAAAGAAGTTTGTATTCTCTTGCGTATATGTTTAATAGAATTAATGATATAAAAGATGAGAAATTAAAAGAGTTTTTCAAATTTGCATTTATTTCTATGCTTCATCTATCAACTAAAATGGTTTCTGCAAGAAGAGAAAAAAGTGAAAGACCAGATAGCGGAAGTTGGGGCAGACCTGCATATTTATTTCCAAAAAGGCATTTAGAACAAAATCCCTTTTTACTATTTGAGAGAGCAATAGACGATAGACAAGGTATCGTAAAGGCAAAAGAAAGTTCAAATGAACTTTTAGATAATAAAACAAAATTTGCAAAGAATTTTGAAGATTTAAAAGATAATGATAAAAATTTGTTAATTTTGAAAAGAAACTCTATTGAACTATCTAAATTTATTCCAAATGAGAGTATAGATTTTGTTTTAACAGACCCGCCATACGGGGGATTAATAAAATATTTTGATTTGAGTTCTATTTGGTCTATATGGTTAAAGGGTGAAGAGCAAAATAAAGAGTTTGATATTCCCTATGATGAAGAAATAACTCTTGATAAAAAAAGAGATTTTGATTATTATGATAAAATGTTGTATAAAGCATTTTCAGAAGTTAATAAAATATTAAAGACTAATAGATACTTAATAGTTACATTCCATAATTCACAGCCAAGAATATTTAATTCAATTATGAAGTCTTGCGTTAATGCGGGATTTGTTCTTGAAGAAATCTTATTTCAACAAAATAAAAGGGCTTCTGAAAGTGGTGTTGCCAATCCGTGGGGGACAGCAATAAGCGATTTTTATTTAAGATTTAGAAAACCAACAAAAGAAGAGAAGAAGATTGAGGGATTAAATAGAGATGGATTTGAAAAACTTGTTGTTAATTCTGCTAAAATTGTTCTTGCAAAAAGGGGACAGCCCAGCGAATTATACAATATTTTAAGCGGGGTTTATATGGAATTATACAAATACGGACAATATCTTAAAGCAGATACAACAGAAGATATTGCAGACATCTTAAAAAAAAGAATTGGAAAAGAATTTGTTTTAGTTGAAGCAGATGAAGAAAACATAAAAAAGGGAAAAAGATGGTGGTTTAGTGAAGAGGAAAAAAGAAAGCATAAATTAGAAACTCCCCTGTCTGATAGAATTGAAACTGCAATAATCCAAACATTCCACGATAAAATAAAAATTTCCTATGATGATATACTACAAACACTTTTTGTAGAATTTCCAAATTCATATACGCCTGATAATAGTAGTATAAACAATTTAATAAAAGAATATGGAACTAAACAGAAAGATGGAACTTGGATGTTAAAGAGTAGTTTCAAAAAAGACGAAAGTAAGCATATTGTTATTGAAAGAATTTTAGCAGAGATAGGAAAAAAACTTGGCTATAAAATTTGGTGTCCTGATAAGGGAAGAGATAATAGACTTCAAGAATTATGTGAAAGTCGTCTCGGTTTTGACTTTGAGGGCAAAGAAAGGGTTGAAAAAATAGATATTCTTTGGTTTAAAGAGGATAAGATTTATTATGCTTTTGAAGTTGAAAATTCTACTTCAATAACCTCTGCTTTAGAGAGATGTTCTAATTTACCAAATGGGGAAGATACTAAAAAAATGATTTTGATACCAAGTGAGAGAGCAAAATTTCTTAATAGAAAAATAAAAGAACCTATGTTTAAAGAGAGATTTATTTTAGATAAATGGCGTGTTGCTTCTTATGAAGAATTAGAAAAACTATCAAATAAGAAAAGTATAAGTGAAGAAGACTTTGATTTGATTTTTTCACAAGCCCTAAAAATAAAAGAGGGCATCCAATCTAAACTTTTCTGAAATTAAGGATATATTGATGATGATGATTTATTTTGTAAGCATAGGGGTAACCAAAAGGATATAATGGTTTGCTATTTTGCATTAAGACCACAGACCCAGAAAATTCAAAACCTATTTTTTGCATTAACTTAATAACATCTCCGTGAGCATTAGTTTCTTTTTTCTTGACTGTGAAATCGCTTATAATTATTGAGCAGTATTTATTTTCTCTTAATCTTTTATAAACTTCTTTCATAATTTTCCCAAATAAGACTAAAAAATCACTATAAGATTTTTGATTTCCTACATCATCAGGATATTCGGAATAATATTCAACCCCCTGCCTCCTTTGACTACCATCTGACCTTATGCCCATTCCCTTGTTTCTTAAAATATTGTGATAAGGCGGAGATGTTATACAATAATCAATTTTATCTATTTCAGGAATTTTCTTTAAGGAATTTCCTTTAATTATTTTAATATGCCCATTTATTTTTACCCCTAACTTTTTTAATCTTCTTTTTGCAAGTTCGCAATATTTTTTACTTAAATCTATTCCTATGGCTTTTCTGTCTTCTAATGCAGAAGCGATTAAAGTTGTCCCACTACCCATAAAAGGGTCTAAAACCAGCATATCCCTCTTCGTAAATAATCTTATTAATTTTCTTATGTCTTTTATAAGAAATGGAGCAGGATGTTCAAATGCGTCTTTATCTTCCGCACATCTTTCACTAATCCAAACACTTTTAGTTAGTTGTAACCATTCCTTTCCTGTCAGATTATTTATTTTATTTCTTTTGTCGTATTTTCCTTTCATTTTTCTTAACATAATTTTTAGTAAATTTAGAAAGAACATCTGTTGCAGTGGTATCTAATTCAAGACAAATCATCTTGAACTTTTTCCAAACATCATCTTCTATGTAAAAATTATGGGGTCTTTTCTTATCCCTTTTCATATATAATCAAAAGAATGGTAATTTATAAAACTTCTCTCCCTCTCTCCGTCTCTCCAAAGTAGTTATAGAATTATTTGCCTTTCTTCAAATTCTCTTTAATGATTTTCTCTAACCAATCAGAAATATCTATCTTCTGCCTTATGCAGAATATTTTAACGTCTTCCCATAGTTGAGGACTAACCTTAATGCTTGTTGTCTTCCTTTCCATAGAGTATTATGGTATTATTGCTTTATAAACATTTATATTCAGTATTATATACTACCCAATTACTATAAGTTTAAATACTATCAGTATTATAGTAGTATATGGATAGCACACAAGACATTAAGCAATTCTCAAATACAAGAGAGCAAAGGGCAAGAGCCATATTAGAGATAGGAAACCCTGAAACTCTTGACGAATTTACCTATTTAGTTCCCTCTCAAAATTCAGACAGAAAATATAGGGTTACGCATATAGACGCTTATAGTTGCGAATGTGAAGACTTTAAGAGAAGATGTCAGGGAAAAAATCTTTATTGTAAGCACATAAAGGCAATAATTCTATTCCAAAGAATTAAGCAGAAATATGAAGTCAAGCCAGAAGTAGAGTAAGAAATAGAGTTAATCATAGACACGCCACAAAAGGACTTATGCCCTGAATGTAATTCTGAAAATCTGATTAAATCAGGGATTAGAAAAACAAAGATAGGCACAAAGCAAAGATATGAATGTAGGAATTGTCATAAGAGGTTTGTATTAAGTCCAATAAAGAACATAAAAGGCAACACTAAATTAGTTTGTCTTGCTATGGATTGTTATTATCGTGGTTTGTCTTATAGAGATATAAGCCATCAATTTAATCAGTTCTATGGTTTAAAGATTTCACACGTTACAATAAGGGAATGGGTTTTGAGATTTTCAAGAGTTATGGAAAAATACTCTGAAACAATAAAGCCACAGATTAAAGGAACTTGGAACGCAGACGAAACTTTGGTTTTAACAAAGCGTGGAAAGAATAAGCAAAATACCAACTTTGATTATGTCTGGAATGTTATGGATAATAAAAGCAAATTCCTTTTAGCGTCTGAATGTTCAGGGCGTTCAAGAAGTTCAAAAGACGCACAGAAAGTTATGACAGAAGCATATCAACAAAACGGAAAAATCCCATTTCAGATAATTGTTGATGGTTACGCTGGTTATCAAGATGGAGTTAGAAAGACATTTAGGAATTGGGGTAACGAAAGAAAGGTTAAATTTACATCAATTAAAGGGCATAGGAAAGAGATAAACAATAACGCAATAGAAAGCCATCACTCACATCAAAAGGAATTTCAGAAAGTAAGGCGTGGAATAACAAAGGTTCAGGATTATCAAGATGGCTTTAAGGTATTCCATAACTTTGTAAGAAAGAACGCAAGACAGGGCTTAACTCCTGCGGATAAGGTTGGAGTTGGAGTAAAAGGAAACGCTTGGGAAACTATGCTCTTGAAAGGGTTGAAATCATCTTAACTTTCTTAACCTTCTTATTATGTTTCTTATTTCTACAATATCCCTACGATTAATTTTTTCTGAATGAGCAATCCTATTTCTTCTTTCAATAAATAGTCTTTTTAATATTTCTCTTTCAATATCTTTCCTATTACTTCTTTTTCTTATTACCATTATCTATTCCAAAACTCATATCTAAAATAGTAGTCAATTCCCGATTGGAAATTTTCTCTTCTACGAGTTCATTATTTAATTTTTCAGTTTTATCTTCAAGTTCTTTCATTAAATCTGAATATTCTTTTTTTATTACTTCTTCTGCATAATAATTACCAATTATATAAATCGCAGGGAGCACTATGACTTCTATGCTTAAAAACAAAACAGCATTATCTGGATAAAAACGACTTAACCCAATAAATGTTACTGCTGTAAGAGTTGCAATTATGGTAACCCAAATTCTTATTCTAAGCATTCCCATAATTTCAATAATCTCTTTAATATATTTAAACATTACTTATAACTCCCGCAACTTAACAGAAGAGGAGAAAACGACTATAACTCCCTAATTCCTAACACACTACAGAATAGAAAGATTTATTAACACTTCATTTACTGAATAATATTAAGTAAAATGGATAGAAAAAATATTATAATTGCATTATCACATCATCAAGATATACAAAAAGATGTTGATGCTTTAGTATTTAGAATAGCTGGAATTGGAAAAAGAAATCCAATGATTGACAGACTTCAAGAAGTAATTGATGCTGAGGAAAAAGTAATCAACTTTATTAAAGATTCTAAAGAAATTTGGGAAGATACAAATAGAGTGAGATTATATGCTTCCGCGTCTCTAAAAGATTATCTTATTTCTTTTAAAGAATATGAAAGATTATGGGCTTCAAGAAAAAACGAAGGAACTCCAGAAAAAGATTGGTATAAAATGCAGGATGAATTAGTTAAATATATTCGCAATTATTCTTTTAGATAAAATTGAATAAAATCTTTCTTTAATATATCAATAAGTGAGTGTGAGAATATTGGCTTGACAAGAATTAAAATAAGGTAACAAAACAATGTGCGAGTGGAATGAGCGAACGTAATATATAATAAAATTACAATAAACTATTTAAAACTCAATATCCCCGCAAGCCACATAGACACTTGCGTTTTCTACTGACTTATGGACGTTTATTGCAAGAGGAAGTTCGTCTTCAAGTTGGTCAAAGGTTACATTAATAGTTGTTTCTGATTCTCCGTTTAAGACATTTGTAAGAGGGTAAATCACGCCTCCAACATCTGGACAGCTTCCCATATGTATATGGGCTGGCTGGGAAACATTTTCAGAGAAACCCGTCATGTTAAGGGTTACAAAAACTTGTCCATCTTCTTCTGTTAGAGTTGCTGTTCCAAATTCACCAGAGCTGTTTTGTTCTAAAAGGTTTATTGTTGTCTGGTTGATTTCTGTTTCATTTTCTTCTTCATCTTCATTGTCTTCATCATCTCCAGTTTCATCATCATCCTCTCCTGCAACAAGGAAAGCCCACCAAGGCTTGCTTATTCCGATAAATTCTCCTGTCTCGGGATCAACCTGCCCTTCAACCTTCATTTTAAGCTTGAAAACTCCTAAGAATCTTCCGTGCTTGTTTGTTTTGATATTATATACAACATGGGGAATATTTCTGTCATCTGTGACTTCTCTTAATTCAACTGTGAAGTTCAAAGCTCTAAGCCTTTTCAGGGCAATCTCTGACGCCTGGTGAGGCATTATCTTTATGTCTGTGACATTGCCATCTTTCAATCTGGCTTTTAGCCTGTATTCGGTTTCATTGGTTTCCTCTTCAAATTTAATTTCATCTTCTGCTTCAACCTCAATTTCCTCCCCCTTTATTTCATATCTTACCCTTTCCCTAATCTCCCCATTGACTGTCCTGTTCTCTATTCTTATCTTTATTTCTGTCTTTGTTCCGTCAGCACATTCTATTTTTCTTTTGACAGATTCAACTCTTTTTCCGTCTTCTATCTTTAATTCCCTTTCAATTCTTATTGTGCAATTTCCTTCCTTTATTTCCTCCCTTTCTCTTTCCCTGACTCGTGACTTATTTTCATCATCTTCCCTCTCTGTTTCATTTTCATCATCGTCCAGCCCACTATCCTCGTCATCATCGACAGAATTATCTTTTATGGAATCGTTTCTTCCACTATTGCTTCCAGATTTATCATCATCCTCATCTGCAAAAACTAGGGGAGCATGCAGTAAAATTCCAAATACAAGGAATGCTAAAACAAAAAGGAAAATCACCTTTTTCATCTTTCATAGAACAAAAAAAGATTTATAAAACTTCGCCCAAACCCACCAAACGCCAGTGCCCCTCAATGTTCCTGGCTATGCCTGCATTGTCCCCCTTCATGGCGACTATCGGTATATTAAGGGAGAATTCTGTTTCGTTTTTCGAGATTCTTTCAACGACTCCGACAGTTATCGTTGTATTTATGCTCAGCATCATCAGTTCTTTTGTTTTTAGTGGCTCCACTTTTTTCCTGTCTCTCAGCCCAAAAACCTCGTCAAAGAGTATTGTTTTTAGTTTAACTCCATGCTGTATTTCTGGAAGCCTACCCTTAAGGGAAACGACGCATCCTGTGAGCGAATCTGCCTTTGTCAGAAAAGGATCCAAAGATGTTTCTATAGAGATGCTGGCTCCTGGAACAACTTCTCCAACTTTCCTGTTCCCTTTATGGAGTGAGAGAATCTCTGTAGTAAGGGTTTTATATATTAAAGAGTTGTGCTTTCTCGTGCTTATTCCCGGCTTTATCTCAATTTCATCTCCAATTTTTAATTTCCCTCTTTTTAGGATTCCTCCGAGAACTCCTCCCCTCATTTCCTGAACCTTTATCCCTGGCCTGTTTACGTCGAAACTCCTTGCAACGAGGAAGAAAGGGTCTGATTCTGTATCTCTCTCTGGGATTTCTATCCCGGCCAGCGCCATAAAAACCTTGTCTAGATTTATTTCCTGCTGTGCAGATACAGGAATAACCGGAGAATTTTCAGCCATCGTTCCCATAAGAAAATTTTTTATTTCATCATGGTTTTTTAACGCTTCTTCCTTGCTGACTAGGTCTATTTTATTCTGAATTACTATGACGTCTTTTATCTTTTTTGCCTGAAGAGCCATCAGGTGCTCCCTTGTCTGCGGCTTTATTCCTTCGTTTGCGGCAATGACAAGGATTGCGGCGTCAATGATGGCTGCTCCGGACAGCATCGTTGCCATCAGCATCTCATGACCAGGAGCATCGATGAAACTGACATATCTCAATGGCTCACATTTTTGCCCAGGCATCTCTTTATTGGAAAACATATTGCCGCATTTGTAAATCACCGTCTCTGCATAACCGAGCTTGATGGTAATCCCCCTCTTCAGCTCTTCGGAATGAGTGTCTGTGAATTTTCCAGTGAGCTTGCTGAGCAGTGTTGTTTTTCCGTGGTCTATGTGGCCCACAACGCCTACATTCAGTTCTGGAAGTTCCTGAACTAGCTCCTGTGTTTTATTCATTTAAATTTTAAAAGAAGATGGTTAAAAAAGGTTTGGATTAGTAAAGAGCATTAACCCCTGCAATATCTCCAGTATTCAAATCTCTTTTCTTTGTTTCTCCAAAACTTGCAAAAGCATACATGGTCTCTTCTGTGCAACTACTTGACGGATGTCCCATTCCTACAGAATGTCCAAGTTCATGTGTTGCAATATTTTCAAAATCCATTTTTCCTGCTTGTCCTGAAGAAGACCAGTCAAAGTCAACATCATCATAAATCTGATCCCATTCCACTAATTTCCTGTTTTGAATAGGTCCAGAGAAAATTCCCCAGACAATTGTTACTGCAATTGCTCCAGAACTGCTAACATCTGCAAAAATTACTTCATTTTTACCATTTAAATTCCCAATATTTGCCCTATCAACAGTTCCTATAATTTCATCACCAAGAATACCAACACCAGCTGCAGTTTCCCATTTATTAATATCAAGAGCTAAATTGCTTCTTACAAATCCAGTATCTAATCCTGCATTATTAAAGGAATCTACAAGATAAGGCTCAATAGTTTTCCACTTTGACCCCTTTGCTAAAAATGCATAACAAGTAGAGCCTCCACCGCCCCTACTGGCCAAAGGAGGTTTTGCATTTTCTCTTTTGTCATGTATGAACATAAAACCTTGCACAAGCCTTCCATCACCATCCCTTGCTGTCCCAAGGCTAAAGACACCATCAGAAATCTGAACTGCGTGTGCTGGGATTTCAAAAGAATTGCCTGCTGGATTTTCAGTAGAAACGAAGCCAGGCTTTGCAATGACAAACATACTTACAGATAATATAAAGATTCCAAGAAACACCAATAATCTTTCCTTTTTCATCTTATTTTTATATATTAAAGCCTTTAAATATTTTATTATCTTTTTTGAGTTTGAGCTCTTTGCTCTGGCTCCGAATCCGTGCATTGCTGAAATGAGCCAAGTGTCATTATTCCATCTATTTCTAACCTATATGATTTACCAATTTCAAGCTTATTTTCCTCTATCCATTCGGGATTTCCCAATAATAGGTAATTAGGGACTTCATCCCCTCTTTCTTTCATGGTCTTTTCATCAAAATAAAAAAACGCCTCTCCATCAAGACCTCTCCTGTAACCCTGATAGGTTTCACATCCCGTTGAATAAGTTTTTGTTTTTCTAAAGACAAACGGCATTGAAAGAATTCCTGCAAGTGCTAAAGTTCCAACAATTGTTCCCATAATTATCTTTTTCTTAAGCCCCATAAATTTCCTCAGAAATTTTTAGTTTATAAACTTTTTCCTTGTTACTGACAAAAAAGCAGAAAAATAAACTTTACTTTGGCTCGGCATCGCTAGGGGGAGTTTCCTTTAAATTGACGTCGCTACGGCGATTTTCTAACTCGGCATCGCTGGGACGAGTTTCCTTTTCCCTGTTTTGCTCTGGAAAAACCTCTGAAAGCGGCTTGATCCCCTGTTTCAGAACATTCAGGTTAATCTGGACTATCTCTGGAGAGATTGTCTTGCCACGAACGGTTCTTTTTAGCCTAAGACCCTTTGGCTTTGGATTTGAAATCTTTTTTTTGCCTTCCCGCCTTGTACGCCTACGCATAGCTTTCCCATAACTAAGAAGAATTCTTTTGAGCCCTGTCTCTGGAACATTCTCGTGGCTGGTGAATCCCGATTTATCGCTGGTTCCTCTAATTTCGAGCTCATATCCTTCCAGGTCCGGAAGCAAATCCCTGCCCAGAATCTTATCGTGAAGTTCTTTTCCAACAAGCCCTTCTGCTTCCAGCTCCAATTTGTAGGTCTTTCCTGTTTTCTCTGAGATGTTTATTTTGAACGGCATGATAAGTTAGTGTTTTAGAAGGTTTTTAAAGTTTTCAGAGCCTGAGATTGTCGCATAATCGGGACTTGAATATTAATGTCGCATGAAAGGACTTATGCTAAGAAAACCTTATTATAACCATTATTAAAATTTCTCATAAACAACTCTTATTGATGTAGCATGATGAAAATAATGAAAAGGAGTATAATCAATCATCTTTGGATGAATCTTTATTAAGAGATTAAAAAGAGCAATCTTCATCTTCATATATAAATTAGTTCTATTTGTTAAGAATTTAATTTTTATAACTTTCCCTTTTATATCTGAATCAAAATCCCCGCTATCAATCAAAGTTATCAAAGTAGTTACCCAATATTCTTTCTTATGGTCTATGCTATCCCAAGTTTCTCTGCCATAAGGGACTACAACATCAATCTTTCCACTAACCTTTGTTATTCTAAAAAGTTCTTCCATAACTTTTAACGGGTCTTTCATATGTTCTAATGTATTCTCAAATAAAACATAATCATAAGTATTACTTTTTATTTTCAGTGGCTTTTCTAAATCTGCGATTATATTAGCCCCAAACTTTTTGTGATTATCTAAATTATCCCATCCCTTCAAGACCTTTCTTCCAGCTCCAACATTAATTCTTTTAATTTTACTCATGATACAATATTATGACATGTTATTTTTAAGACTTGCTATCTATTTGTATCATGAAGAAGAGGAAGCCGTTAGAAATAAAAAAGAGAATTTTGCAGGTTTTAAAAGAAAATAGAGAATTATCTTTAAGAGAGTTTGACATAAAAGTTAATACTGGTTACAAAACAATAAGAGACCAAATAGAAGAATTAGAGTTTTTTGATTTGGTAGAGGTAATAAAACATAAGAAAAGTGATAAGACTGGAAGACCCTATACAAGTATTAGATTAAAACAATAAACTTATTGCCCTCTTCTTTTGTCATTATTTTGTTATTTTCCCCATTCTGCTTTTATTTTTCTCTTTATCTCGGCAATTTCCTGGAGAATTCTGAGCTCATTTGATGACAGGAGATCCTTATTTTTCTTGAAATTTCTGAATTGGGATTCTGCTATGTCTGAATAAAGGAAGTTTTTGTTCCCGAGCCTTCTTTCGAAATTTATTCCGGGAACAGAGATTGCGAGTTCCTGCCCCTCAGAAGCCACTTCCACTGCCCTGTTTTCTGACTGCATGTTTTTTATTTTTCCAACTCTTTCTCCGGATTCATCTATCATCTGCAACCTCTGAATGAGTTTTCCAGCTTCGACCCTTACGCCAAAAATAGCGGGATTGGTATTCCTGAACACATGCTCTTTCAGGATTTTAAGTTTGCACAAAGGACTAAGTCCAAGAATCCTCTTTTTTTCTATTTCCTTTCTTTTATCTTCCTTTATTTTATGAAGATCTTCCACGAGTTTGTAAATAACATCGTTCGTGAGAATGCTTACACTATTTTTTATTTCTTCTGCCTCAGAATCAACAGACACATTAAAACCAGCAATGACCGCATCTGTCTCGTTTATCTGCAGGTTTGCCTTTGCATTTGTGACATCTGTTTTGTTTATGTTTCCTATGCCCGCCTTAAGAACAAGTATGTTCTCCTGGCTGAGAATCTTAAGCAGGGCTTCCAGGCTTCCTAGGGAATCTGCCTTCACAATTATTCCGTTCTTGTCTGTTTTTATGCTTTCTGAAATCTGCTGTGCAAACAAAGCCTTTATCTCTTCCTTGTTATTTTTATAAATCTGGAAAGGCATTCCAGGCAAAACATCTTCTTTCTCCACGAGCTGAAGTCTCAAGCCTGTCGCTGCATGCACCTTTTCCTTTGGCTGAAACTTGAACGACAATGGCAAAATCTCTTCAAGAACTCTTATCCTGGTGATTATGACATTTCCATCAAGACCAGCCACAGCTATCTTGTCATTCCTTGAGAGCTCTCCGTCATAGAGAATCGCTTCGATGTATCCTCCCCTCTCCAATTTTTTTACCTCCAACACGATGCCTTTTGCATCTTTTCCAAGAGCCAGTTTTTCATTCAGGTATTTCTGGCTCAGGCCGCAAAGCACAAGTATCAGTTCCGGAATTCCCTCACCTGTTTTTGCAGAACAGGGAACAAGAGCTATCTTTTTTGTGAAGTCTTCTACCTGGTAGTATAAGTCAGAGTCGAAGCCATGAGCCTGCAAAGCACCCATTAAAGTCAGATATTTCTCCTGAAAATCTTGGGAGGTATTTTTCGCCTGCGTCTCAATGCTTTTTTTCAGTTCAAGTTCATTTTTTTTCCACCCATGAATCTTGTCTATTTTATTCAGGGCAACGATAAACGGAACCCTGTTTCTCTTGAGGATCTGAATGACCTCTGAGGTCTGGGGCTTTATTCCCTCATTAATGTCAATCATGAGAATTGCCAGGTCTGCCAGAGAACCTCCGCGCTTTCTCAAGTTGGTGAATGCGGCATGTCCAGGCGTGTCTATGAATAAAAATCCGGGGATATCCAGCTTTATTCCCTGTTGCTCTATCAAAGGACAGGAAGCCCTGAGCTGTTCTGCAGGATAAAGAGTAAAAGAAATTTTTTGGGTTATTCCTCCTGCCTCTCCTTCATGGACAGAGCTCTGTCTGAGTCTGTCAAGAAGGCTTGTCTTTCCGTGGTCTACATGACCAACAACTGTGACAATTGGCTGGCGTATTTTTATTTGAGTTTT
This sequence comes from Nanoarchaeota archaeon SCGC AAA011-D5, assembly GCA_000405225.1. Classification (GTDB taxonomy): domain Archaea; phylum Nanobdellota; class Nanobdellia; order Pacearchaeales; family GW2011-AR1; genus ASMP01. Next base: position 200,472 of record ASMP01000001.1, read on the forward strand.
CATGTTGCATTTTAAATTTTTCAATATTCTCAGTAAGAGTTTATTTTTAAAGGTTGAGATTTTTAAAGAATAATCTATTATACAATATGCGCGTTAGTGTAGCAGGTTAAAGCCTGTGAAGAACGAGGCGTGTAAAATCTTGGACGCCTACAAAGTTTATTTAAATGATAAACTGGAGACTAACCCCTATTATTTTAAAATATCTATTTTGATATAACTCGATTATGAATAGGAAATTTCTTTGTTAATATAACCTTAGTGAACAAAATGCGCCCAAAATAAAAAAATTGATGCAAAAAATTGCGTCAAAACAGAGCAAAATCTAACAAATCCTTAAATTTCAATAATCTTCTATCTCTTCTTCAGCTTTAACTTGTTCTTTCAATGTCTTTTGATTCTTTGGCAGANTTTTTCCTTCTTCCTGCTCTTTTTCCGGGCTTTCTTTTAAATGCTCTTCAGAAATAGAGTTTATCATTTCTTTGAATTTATTGAAATCAGCTGCAGGGATTTTGACTCCTGACTTTGTGAAGCCAGTATATCTTTCGCTCGTGACGAATTCCCTTATTGTTACTCCCGGCCTGGCTCCAAAATCATCCAGTCTCACTATTATGTCTGTGGTGTCGTTTTTCTTAATCTTTCCAATGTCTTTTTCCATTTTGATAGTTAGAAGCTATAGGGTATGGGTTATATAAATTTTATGTATCTATATGGCCATATAAGCATTCAAAATCTCCTTTTATGCTGGTCACTCACATGAAACTTGTGCTCTATTTCCTGCTCTATTTTGTTGAAGAGTTTGTGGAGGGTTCTCCTTAAATCCCAGTCATAACTGTCCGCCTCTATGGATTTCCCGGCGTAATTGACCAGTGCATGAACGCTGAATTTCGTCTTTCCTCCATGGCTGTATTCCTTCAGGTGGATTCTTACAGATTCTATATTTTTTAATTTCCGCTCTATTTTTTCAGAATATTCTTCCCATAACTTTTCAAATTCCTCTTTTGTTTTGGGTGTCAGAATTTCAAAGCCCTTGGTTTGTAGGGTGACCATCAAAAAAACAAAGAAGCTGATTTATATAAGTTTTGCGAACGCCCCAACCACTCCTATGACTTTTTGTTAGAGTCCTATTTTATCAAGTAAGTTTTGGATAAGGCATTTTATCAACATTCCTGAAGACTTGCTGGAAATAATTTATTAAATGCTCATACATTGCGATAACAGACTCTGGAGGATACTCTGAACCTCCTCTGAAAGTTTCTTCGGGGTAAGATAAAAACCCTATATCATAATCATCCCAAGACTCAAGTGTTGTAAAAGGATATACAATAAAACCCTCATGGAATAGAGAATTTCTCCAAAAAGAATACAATTCAACTGCATCATTTTTTGAGATAGTTTTAGAAAGAAGTGCTATGAATCTTTTTCCAGAATCTCTTTCATCTTGGAATAAAAGATTTGCTAAACTCTCAAAGCCAAGAAAACAGACTTGATAGATTAATCTACCGTGAGCTTTCTTCTCTGCAAAGCTTTTCAATAAAGAAACTCTGTCTTTATGAAACTCCACAAATTTTGTAATATTGAGCTCTGGCATTTTAAAAAAGTATAGAGATGAGAGTGCCAAGAAGCCATATACCAGCAACTACAATTATAGCAATTCCAACAATCTTCACTACATCCTCAAATTCCATTTATTTTCAACAAACGTCCAGAATTTAAAACTATTGTTTTTATATAAGATTAAGGAATTTAGCCAAATATAAAAGACCAATAAAAATACCTATTAGTATAACCCATAACAATACTTTGACAACAATACTTTTACTATTATTATAAGTAGTTTCCCATTTATCTTTAAAATTCCATAGTCCTGCAACAATTAGAATAAATATTAATAGATTAACGGAAAATTGCGTACTCTCTTCATCCATGGGTATAATGGAACCAATTATATATCCTGCAAAAACCCATAATAAATTTCTCCAAAAGCGACCTTTCTTTTTAACTATGATTTCTTTTTCTTTCTTCACGTTAAATAAAGAGTTTATTGATTTAAATAATTTGTTGGGGCGTCTAACCTTTAGTATATACGCCCCAACCAGGACTCGAACCTGGATGCCTGTAAAGGCCGAGATTTTTGTTTCCATGTATGCTGGAGGTGCGGAACCCGCCAGAGGTTCTGGTTTCCAATCTCGCGCAGTACCCTTGTGCCATTGGGGCCTTTTTGTTTAAACTAGGAGAAATCATGAGATTTTAAAGTTTAACTCTTATCTTCTTTTAATCTTCTCAATTCTTCTTGAAACTCTTTTCCTTCCTACTTAGTCCTCCTTTATTTTCATTAAAAAATCTAGAGCTTTCTTCATTCATCAACAAATCTAAACTCCTTTCTTTAAAAATAAATCTATAAAGAGAAATATATTTCTAATCCTTCCTGTAAATTTTAATTTATAGCAAAGATTGGCTTTAGTCAATCTTTTACCTCTATTTTGATGTTAACGTTCCTGGGAATCTGCATCCTCATTATGTGGTGAAGGACTTTCTCGTTTGCCGGAAGGTCTATCAGTCTTCTATGGATTCTCATCTCAAAATTATCAAATGTAGCTGTCCCATTTCCGCACGGACTTTTCCTTGTTGTTATCCTGAGCCTTTTTGTCGGCAGAGGAACAGGCCCCGAAATGACGATTCCTGCCTTTTTTGCAATATCTTTTATGGATTCGCAAATATTATTGATCATTTCTATGTCTATGCTGTTCAGCTTGATTCTTACTTTTGGCATTTTCTTTCATAAATAGAATCAAAAATTTGTTTTTAAATGTTTCTGGAAAATTCCAGCTTTGTTTAAAAACCTTTTTATATCAGGAATTCCTTTAACGCTATATAAAAGGGGAAAATGGTGGAAGTATTTAACCAGATAAGCTTGATTATCCTGGTTGTCCTTGCCGTCTCGTTTTTCATGAGGCTGCTCAAACAGCCACTGATTATAGGGTATATCATTTCGGGAATTATCGCCGGCCCTTTTTTTCTTAAAGTACTGCCGGGAATAGATGCAATAAACATATTTTCAGAATTTGGGATAGCTTTTCTTCTCTTCATAGTTGGCCTTCATCTCTCTCCAAAAGTCATAAAGGAAGTAGGTAAAATTTCCCTCATTACAGGAATAGGGCAGATACTTTTCACCTTTCTGCTGGGATATTTTATGGGAACGTTGCTTGGATTTTCTATGCTTATTTCAATTTATATTGCCATAGCGATAAGCTTTTCTTCCACAATCATAATAATGAAGCTCTTGTCTGACAAAGGAGATCTGTACACTCTTTACGGAAAGATTTCAATAGGGTTCCTTCTCGTTCAGGACCTTATAGCAATTATCGTGCTGATTATTGTTTCCTCAGTTTCCTCTGGCGGAAACATAGCCAGCCAGATAGGATTTACGCTACTGAAAGGCCTGCTTATAACCTCTGCCCTTGTACCGGTTAGCATTTTCTTTCTTCCAAGATTCCAGGATTTTTTTAGTAAATCACAGGAATTTCTTTTCGTGTTTTCCATAGCATGGGGCCTCGGGCTCGCTTCCCTTTTCTTTTATGCAGGGCTTTCCATAGAGGTCGGTGCACTAATCGCAGGCGTTCTTCTTTCCATGTCTCCTTACAGCCTCGAGATAAGCTCCAAGTTAAAACCCCTGAGAGACTTTTTCCTGATATCTTTTTTCCTTCTTCTTGGGGCACAGATGACAATAGCAAACACCAGCGAACTCGTTGTTCCGGCAATAGCATTTTCGTTGTTAATACTTATAGGAAACCCATTGATAGTGATGTCTCTGATGGCCCTTTTTGGATATACCAAGAAGACAAACTTCTTTGCAGGCCTCACGGTGGCGCAGATAAGCGAGTTTTCTCTTATTCTCATAGTCCTCGGAGTGAGAGTCGGCCATATTCCGCCAGAAGTTTTGTCTCTTATGACATTTATAGGGCTGATAACAATCGCAGGCTGCACATATATGGTAACACATTCTGAAAAACTCTACCAAAAACTGTCAAAATATCTCAACTTATTTGAGAAAAAGATGATAGCGGATAAAAAGTTAAAAGAAAAAAATATAGAAGCCATCCTTTTCGGATACAACAGGATAGGATTCAGCATCCTTAATTCTTTGAAAAGAATAAAGAAGAATTATCTGGTTGTCGATTATAATCCAGATGTGATTGTTGACCTGAAAAAGCTAAGAATACCGTGCATTTATGGCGATGTTGATGATGACGCCCTTCTCGGCGAACTGCCTTTAAATAGCGTGGAAATCGCAGTCTCCACAATTCCGGATTTTGAGACAAATTATTTCTTGATAAATAACATAAGACTGGTGAACAAAAAAGCAATAGTGATTGTCAGGGCCCACAGCATAAATGACGCCCTTGAACTGTATAAAAAAGGAGCGAGCTATGTCTTAACGCCGCATTTTCTCGGAGGGGAATATGTTGCGAGGATGCTCTCTATAATAAATACAGACGAGAAAGGGTATGAGGAAGAAAAAGAAAGGCATATCAAAATGTTAAAAGAGAGATATGCAAAAGGGCAGAAGCATCCGACTGTAGAAAAAGATTAGCCCCTGGCCTAATACAGATTTCCTATGTTGGCGTTGGAAACAGAAAAAACTATTTTTTCTCTTTATTCAATAACTTTAAATATAATTATTCCTTCTTGGGAAAATGATTGATATAAAAGACCTAAGGGAAAGGCCGGAAGTTTACAAGACCAACATGAAGAAAAAAGGACGAGATGAAAAACTCGTTTCTCAAGTTCTTAAGCTGGATGAGCAATGGAGAGAAGTCAAGCTCAAAGCAGACAAACTAAGGCATGAGAGGAACAGCATTTCAGAACAGATTAACCAGGCCAAGAAGAAAAAAGCAGATGTTTCTCATTTATTGAAAAGGGCAAGGGAAATTCCAGAGAGGCTCAAAGAGCTTGAAATCCAGGAAAAAGACCTATACGAAACATTGAACAAAGTCCTTTATGAGATACCAAACTTGATGCACCCTCAGGTGCCGATTGGAAAATCAGACAAGGACAACAAAGTGAGAAAAGTTGTTGGGAAACCAACAAAGTTAAAATTCCCTGCAAAAACCCATGTTGAACTTATAGAATCACTTGACCTGGGAGATTTTGATGCGTCTGCAAAAGTTGCCGGCAGCGGATTCTATTACTTAAAAAAAGACCTGGCTCTTTTGAATCAGGCTCTGATAAAATTTGCCACTGATTTGATGGCTAAGAAAGGCTATGTCTATATTGAGCCGCCTTTGATGATTGGTAGAAGAGTTGCAGCTGCTGCAGGAGACCTTACCGCATTTGATAAAGCCCTTTACAAGATCGAAGGGGAAGACCTTTACTTAATCCCTACCGCAGAGCATGGAATTCTTGGAATGCTTGCAGATAAGACTATTCCTGAAGAAAAACTCCCCCTGAAATTTTTCGGATACAGCATGAGTTTTAGAAAAGAAGTCGGAAGCCATGGAATAAATGAAAAAGGGCTTTGGAGAACTCACCAGTTTAACAAGGTTGAGCAGTTTATTTTCTGCAAGCCGAAAGACTCCTGGAAACACTATGATGAATTAAGAAAAAATGCAGAGGAAATCATGAAAAAGCTTAAACTTCCATATAGGGTTCTTGAAATGTGTAGCGCTGATCTTGGCGACTGGAAAGCAAGAACAGAAGATATTGAAGTTTGGAGACCTACAACAAAAAGCTACGGGGAAGTTGGAAGCCTAAGCAACTGCACAGACTACCAAGCCCGTGATTTAAATATCCGCGGAGTCAACAGGAAAGGAGAGCGTTTTGTGCTTCATACTTTAAACAATACTGCTTTGGCAACCTCGCGAATCATGGTTACAATCCTTGAAAACTTTCAGCAGAAGGACGGCAGCATAAAAATACCAAGTGTTCTGCAGAAATACATGGGCGGAAAGAAGATTATTGGGAAACCTACGAAGAAGAAATAGAATTTTGAAGTCATAGCAATCTTTAAAAATTAAAATCCACATCCTTTTTATAAAGCCTCAATGGTCTAATGGCTATGACGCTAGCCTGTCGCGCTGGAGATCCGGGTCCGATTCCCGGTTGGGGCGTGTGATATGTTTAAAAATTTTCTAATTTTAGTGGTATATAAGCAAGAAACAAAACCGAAAGATTTATATAAGCGTTACTACTTCTAAGTTAACATCGTAAGGAGTAAAATAAAAATGTTTAAAGATACTATACAGAAAAAATTGAAACAAATGGAAAGAGAGAATCCCTCTAAAAATGAACATCCTCAAGGATTATTAAAAACTTTAAAAAATAGGATATATTTTATGGGAAGATTTCTTGGTGTTGAAGAAAATATATATAATTTTCTCGGTAGTGAAATTTTTTTAAAAAAACCTTTACGATATGAACTAGGTGTCCCAATTTACTCTTCAGAAGAATTAGGAGATTTATCTCAAAAAGAATTCCCTACAACTATTGATTGTGGGGGGCGCTGGACAAACAGTCACTATTCCCATAGCAGTCTTATGGAGAAAATGTTTGCTAGATTAATGCCTACCCATGTAATCTATTTTTCACCAATATCTGATGGAAATTATAGATTTGGCGTTAAACACGCTTAATTTGTTTTTCCCTTTACTTCTTTTACTGGAATGCTCTTCGAGCTTTAAATGCTTTTTTTTTCTCAACCTTTCTCTTTATAAATAACTCCCCCTACTCTCCCGGTTGGGGCGTTTGCTTTAAAGAACCATTATAAACTGAAATATCTTTCTAAACAAATGAGAGTAAAATACTTATTTTCAAGCAGGCATACAGGCAGGGCAAGAGACTCTGCAAATTATCTTAAACAGAGGCAGAAGTATCCGGACTTGCTGAAAAAAATTCTGGAGCAGTCACAGATTATCTTAGAGGTTCTTGATGCAAGATTTGTTGAAGAAACAAGAAACAAAGAAATGGAAAGAGAAATAATGGAAAAAAATAATAAAATAATATATGTCATTAATAAATCAGATTTAAATCCTGAACCGGGGAATCTTCCAAGTCCCAGTGTAAGTGTTTCTTGCAAAAACAGAAAAGGAATAAAAAATTTGAGAACCATGATAAAAATATTAGCCTCCAAAATACCTAAGAATAAAGAGGGAAAGGTAATTGTCGGAGTTATTGGATATCCGAACACAGGAAAATCCTCATTAATTAACCTGTTAATCGGCAGGGGCTCCGCAGGAACAGGGGCTGACGCAGGATTTACAAAAGGCATCCAAAAGCTGAGACTTTCCGGAGAGATAACTCTTTTAGATAGTCCCGGGGTTATACCTCAAAAAGAATATTCCTCTTCAGACACTAAAATAATAAGCAGAAATACCAAATTAGGTGCGAGAAGCCACAGCCAGATTAAAAATCCCGAACAGGCTGTCGATGAATTAGCCAGGGAATTTCCCGGCATGCTGGAAGAACATTATAAAATAAATGCAGATAATGATTCTGAAATTTTGCTTGAGACTCTTGGGAGGAGAAAGAATTTTTTGTTAAAAAAGGGAAAGATTGATACAGATAAAACAGCAAGATTAATCCTGAAAGACTGGCAGGAAGGAAAAATCAGGATTCAAAAATCTGTTAAAAGTATCATAACTTTTCCCGAACCAAAATCTTTAAAAAACCCGTAATTGGTATATCTTGATGCCTAAGAAGGTTAAAATGAAAAACAAAAAAAAGAAAGGTGAAGGCTTACAAGAGGATGAGCCTGAAAAAAAGCCAGGTGAAGAGTCGGATGATGAAGGGTTCAGAGAAGAGTCTGATGAAGGTGAAGGATTCAGTGACTTTGAGGATGAAGGTTTATAGACCATTTTAATTTTTTCTCTTTTGTTATTTTTTTATTTTAGACAGAGCAGTCTTCGTTAAATAAAAAATACCACTTTGAAACAGGACATTTAACCCAGCTTAGGATTCATCAGAAAATTTATATACAATGGTTTTTTCCTTCGTGAAATGGGGTGGAAAAATGTCCTTTTTTCAATAATTGTGGTTCTTTTAGTCCTGCTCCTGTTTTTTTATTGGGTCTTTCCGCTTGAAACCATAAATTTTGGAACCGTCTCTTCAAGAAATTCTAATTTTAGCCTGGGCACTTACGGAGATGAAGGCATGCAGTTTTATGAGAACATGAGATATCCGAGTCAGGATATATCATACAAAATTCAGGGATGTAATCTCCAAAAATCAGACGAGATGAAAAAATCCTTTGATATACTTGAGGACCTCACAGACCTGGAGTTCTATCCTGTAAGCAGCAATGAAGAAATCTCAATAACCTGCGACAGCAAAATAAAATTTGAGGGGGAGTTTTTCGTTGCCGGGGAAGGAGGTCCCATAAATATCACAAAAGTAGGATATTTCAATGTTATTCAGAATGGGGCAATAACGCTTATAAGGGAATCGAAATGCGAAAATCCAAATGTCGGGATTCACGAACTTCTCCATGCCCTCGGTTTTGATCACTCTGAAAATCCGAACAACATAATGTATCCTGTGAGCAAGTGCAGCCAGACCATAGGCGAGGATACTATAAACCTGATAAACAGGCTCTATTCTTTCCAGAGCCTTCCCGACCTTGCATTTGAGAATGTTTCTGCCACAATGGACGGAAGATACCTTGACCTGAGTTTTACAATAAAAAACTATGGACTTAGGGATTCTTCAGGGGGAACTGTGGAAATCTATGCCGATGGGGAAATTGTTAAAGAGATAAAATCCGAACCTCTAGGAATAGGGCATGGAAGGAGGATATTGCTTACTAATATTTTTATTTTTCAGAAAAATATAGATGAGCTGAAATTTTTTATAAAAACAAATTTTGAAGAATTGGACAGGGGAAATAATGAAGCTATACTGAAATACAAAAATTAAAGATTCTCGTCGAGTTCCAGCTCATCTATGACTTCGTCAAACTCAGGGTCAAACTCACCAACTCCATTTTCATCCCCAGCACCTTCAATGCGTTTAACGTTCTTCATTTTTGCCAACCTCTTTTTCACCTCGGTTTGTTTGTTGGATTTTAAAGAAACAGGCGGTTTTTAAATATTTCTATGCACAGAAATATAGCTTTTGTCTTCGGTGTTGGCTTAGTATCTATAAGAATAAGTTCTTGGCTGACGGTTGCCATAATATACGGTATTGTATGATGTATCCTAGTTGTAATTGGTTTTTTTTGGTGTCTTTGTTAAGGGAACCACATCATACCACCACGTTCTGTATTTATACATTGGAGGAGAAACGTCTTTAATAACAAATCTCTTTTCCTCTCTCGCAGGAATGTAGTGTGTCGTGCTCTCAGAATCAATATTCCCATAATAATCCTCAAAATAGAAGACGGTTTTGAAATAACCGCCGGCATATTCCCTGTTCCTTACATAAACCTCATAGCTATCGACCCTGTTTCCGAGAATCCCCGGATATGCCTTAAACTTTCCGTAATCATCATATCTTAGATATTTATCACCCGAGTAGTATTTGGTGTCTGTATATCTAGGGACTGCATATGCTAAGCTATCTTTGGGGTAATAAACTCCGGCATAATCTCTTCTGTCAACTACATACGGCTTTGCGGGTTTTCTTGAAGCATAAGATGGAGCCTTGTATTGCGTCGTGTATACTAAAGATGCTGTCTGTGAAGGATATGCGTTAAATGAATTTGTGTTGTAAGAATTTGTTATTGTTGTTCCAGAGGATTTGTAGCTGTAACCGTAAACTCCTGTTACAAAAAAAACCAAGAGAATCAAAAGAAATATTAGAGCCAGACCTGCAAAAATCTCAGTTATTCTTTCTTTTTCCATGTTTTTCAGTTTTATGCTTTTTATACGATTTATTTACCATCCCCAGCCAGGGTAGTCGTATCCCGGCTCATAGCGGTAATTGTATCCTGGGTTAAAAGCTCTTCTAAATCCAATGTCCGAATAGCCAGCATAATCTCTGCTTCCTACAAATGCTCTTCTTGGGTAATCTGTCCTGTAGGAATAGGTAAATGAAGGTGTCCTGGTTTCCCTCTTCTTGTCTATGAAAGTTGTCGTGACTGTCTTTACAATCTCTCTATTAAATCTGTCTTCGGAAGTTGTTATTGTCGTGTGCTTGTTTTCAGTTATATCTCTAAAAGTCTCTGTTCTGTAACAATTGCCATATCTTTCATAACCATATCCGCAATCAAATCTATTCCAACCGTAACCGCCGTAATTGTAGCCATAACTATGGGTTGCAGAGACAGAGGCAACTTCCAATGCTAAAAAAAGCAAAAGCACAAACACTGGCAAAACCAGCCATTTATTCATTGGCCTTATGGTTTTCATGCATATTTAAGGATTATTGCTTTGTAAAAAATGTTTTGAAGTTTAGTGGAAGAAGGAAATGTTTGGTTAAGAATTATCTGGTTTTTGAAGCATAAGAATAATTAAAAATATTGTTGGGTTTTACCATTAATGGTATATGCAGTTTATACTACTGAAAGCTTTGAAAGAGAGGTAGATAATTTATCTGAATCAGAAAAGAAGATTATTAAAAAAATATTCTTGCAACTTAAAGAAAACCCTTATGTCGGAGATCCGATAAGATATAAATTTTTTCGTGAAAAGAGAATAAAAGAAAAGAGGATTTATTATCTAATTTATGATGATTTATCTGCTGTTTTAATTGTAGCATTTGGAGGTAAAAAGGCACAGCAAGATACAATTGATAAGATAATCCGTGATTTCCCTAAATTTAAAGAATATATGAAGAATGTATTAAAAGAGAACAATTTCTAAGCCACTCTTTTTATTTTGCCTAATTTTACATCTTCTAGACTTCTTTTGAATTGATTAATTAAATCTTCGTCAATTTTCTTAATTATTATCATATCTTTCATTTTATCTATTGCCAATATTGAACCATCTTTTATATTTAATTCAATTCTAATTTTTCGAGGTATGACTACTTGTCCCTTTGAACTTATTTTTGTTATCTTCATTGTAAGAAAGTAGGATTTTCTTACTTTTAAATCATTCTATTTTAAAATTATCCCCGCACCCAGACAAGATTAAAAGTGTTCAAATAGAGAATTAATATACTACAAGATATTATTTGGCTTTGTCTTCAAGAGAGCCCCCTTTTAATCAGAAAAGAATTGCCTTTCCAAAAATTATTGCAATCCCGAGGCTTTCTTCACCTATACAACCGGTCTTCCTCATCTCTATTCATCTGTCTGATCTCTTCTTCGCTTGGTATCCCTGGCGAACCTCTTTGGTCCTCACCAAAAGCGCCTTGTTCAAAAGTGTCTGGCTCCGTTTCCTCAAGTTCATTTAGTCGTTTCAATTTTTCTCTGGTACTTCTACCCGTGTATCCTAATAGTCTTCCCATACTTTTCCCAGAAATCATATATTTATAAATCTTCCTATTTTGTTACTACTTTAAAAGAACATCCCCGCACCCTGAACAGAATAGAAGTGTTCAAATAGAGAATTATTTTACTTTTATTTCCAACAGACTTTCTTTTTTTATTGGTTTTGGCTCAATAATTATAGTCCTTGATTTCATGCCCGCATTTACGTCGTTATAATAAATGGTTGTTTCTTGGAGCATCTTTCCTCTTTTTGTAACACCAACTAGTCCAGAAAAATGTTCTTCAGCGACGGAACCAGCAAACTCTAGAAAGGATTCTAACTCAAATTCTGCTGTGAATATCTCACTTTCTATACCATCTCTACTAGGAGCAAGAGTATATGGGGGATGTCCGAAAGTTTGATGAAGAAGATTTTTAGCTCTGGTTTCAGTCACAATATATCCATCAAGAAGATTATTTGTAATTCCAGAAAAAGAGTGCCCATCTTTATACATGTATCCTAAATAATCTGAAAATTTAATGCCGTCTGATTCTAATAGATTTACAATTTCTGCAAAGCTTGTGCCTTTTTCTTTCTTTACACCGCGAATTTCTTCCATTTTAATCAGAATTTATAAAAATTTATACTTTATAAACTCTTCTAAGGTGTCTTAACTTTTAAGTAACACAAAAAAGGAATCCCCGCACCCAGAATCGGACTGGGGATCTCTCGGGTTCTGTTTTAGCATTACTTACCAAAAGATATTCGGCTTATCAGGTTTCATAGTTATCCTGTATGGAATCTCCACCCTAGTCCCATCAACTTTCCTGCAAAGGAGGTTGATTGTCAAGGAACCTTGGTTCCTTACATAAAACTACAGCCGAGCGCTCTACCACTGAGCTATGCGGGGCAATTAAAAAAGAAACAGCTGATTTTTAAGGTTTGTTGTTTAGGTAATTTTTATGGCACGTCGAGAATCAGGTTATAAAGATTGTTTGTGTAGCCCGTGAGAAGCACGTTGAGCAGCGCCATTCTTACATACAATCCATTCCTTGACTGGACAAAATACCATGCCCTGTCGTTGGTGTCAACATCTGGAGTGATTTCAGGAAAGCCATCGCTCTTCTCCCTGTTTATGGGCAAAGGGTGCATGATTATGGAATCAATGCCCATTCTATTTGCCCTCTTGGATGTTATTTGAAATCTTCTGTAATCTTCCATAAGATGCCTTCTTTCTTCTTTGTCTTGAACATGTTCCCACTGAAGCCTTGTAACATAGAGAACATCTAAATTTGGCAAAACAGCATCAAGATCCTCTGTTTCGTAAAACTTTGTTCCTTTATTCAATAAATAGGACCTCATATCATCTGGTAGTCCGAGCTCTGGAGGAGAAATAAACCTAAGCTCGTTGTTTTCACCGTGTGCAAGCAAATAAGCCAAAGAACGAATTGTGCGTCCTTGCCTTATATCGCCAAGAAATCCAATCTTAAGGTTGTCTATTCTCTGGAATTTCTGTCTGAAAGTGTATAAATCAAGAAGAGCCTGTGTTGGATGCTGGTTTTTCCCGTCACCGGCATTGATGAAAGGTATGTTTAAAACATAGGCAGCACGCTTTGCAGACCCGTCCTCTGGATGCCTCATCACTATGGTGTCAAAAAATCCCTGCGTTGCCAAGAAGGACTGTTCTAAACTTTCTCCCTTAAATAAAGAAGAGAACTCCTCTGCATTATCTATAGTAACAATGTCAGCTCCAAGTCTTTGTTCTGCCGATTCAAAAGAAGTTCTTGTTCTCATGCTTGCCTGGAAGAAAAAATTCAAAACTACTTTTCCTTCATGTTTTCTTTCAACACTATGGCTTCTAACCTGTTCTTGCATTTCATCGGCAAGTAAAAAAAGTCCATCGAGAAATTTCCTGTCTTTCAGCTGTCTTGTATCAACAACATGCTTTACCATCTCTACTGCAGTGATAATTTCTGCGCTTTTTATACACTATTGTAATCTTTTGATAACTATCCCGTTATAATATATTTTTTATCAGAAAAAAGAATTTTGTTTATTCCTCAGGCCTTGGTCTTTGTTCGGCGATAAAGAAAGCCCTATTGGACTCAACCTCTTGGATTTTTTCATCTTTTTCAAATATTGCTGCTGCTGTCGGCAATGCAAATTTGCCCACAACCCCTATTTTAGAATAAATTATATATGAGACTATTCTTACTTCCCCTGCTTCCATCTTCTCGAAGTTCCATTCTATCTTTCTGTTTTTGGAATCAACTCTCGTTGGTTGCTCCCCCAAGAATTTTTCATGGAGACTCACAAGTGGAGGAAGCCTTTCAACTAAATTTACCCTTTCCACATGATGCCTCGCATGTGCAGAGACAGAAACCTTTAATGCAAATTCCGCGCCTTTGGCTCTCACGAAGGAAACCCTTTTCCTCAAGACAAGGTTTGTCCCTGTATATCTTCTCACAAATACTACTATTGCAACAACAAATAAAATCAAAATAAGCGGGAAAAGCCAATTGGTCTTCACTTCTATTTCAAGAGTCTCTCCAGGGTTTATGTCTTTGGCCCAGCTGTAATAAACGGCGAAGCCATCACGTTCAACTATGTCAGGAGTAGGGCTAAAACCGGTGAATAATCTTGAAATCAGATTTTTCTTTATCAGTGTCTCTGAAGGCGTGATAGTATTTCCTTCATTGGTTTTTTCAATTATCTGTGTGTTTATCAGGAAGCCGTAATCTTTTTTTGTTGTGGTCAGGATGTTTTTTTCCACAAATTTTATCACCCCTTCGGCACTAGTTTCCTTTCCCAAGGCAGTTACATCTGCTTCCAAAGTATAAAAGCCGGCCATCAGGCTCTTGAAATCTTCTTGATTTAGCTGAACAGATATCCTTTTTGTTTCTCTCGGCCCAATCACGAAGTCTTCTTCAACGTTAAAGAAGGCAGAGGAAAATTTTACATTCACATCCCCAAGATCAACATCTTCAAGATTCTTTATGAATATTTCTATAGATCCGGATTCTGGATCAACATCACCTGAGCCCACTTCAAATACTTCCTTAAGCTCTATTATCTTGAAAGTGAGACTTTCTTTGATTTCAGAAGCATCACCGGCTCTTATGAAATAAGGGATAGTGTAAAATCCTCTCTGGGAAATTTTTCCTATGGGGGCCAAGGAAAGCTGAATTTCTTTTGTTTCTCCTGTATTCAGGGAGATTTTTGCCGGAGACATGCTGAATCCCGCAAGATTGTAAAATTCAAAATTTTCAGAGGGTCCGTTATTTGTTATTTTAATGTCGAAGACAACAAAAGGGCTTTCAAGGTCTGCTATAAGTACCTCGTCCTGGCTTACTTTTTCAACAAGAAGATTTATCGCGAGGATATTTGGAAGAAGGACTAAGACTTGCAAAAATAAAAGACTCAAAAAAAACCACTTTTTCATACTAAAAACAGAAGAATTTTATATTTAAGGATTTCGGTTCTATTGTTCACTTATTTTTTCCCTTCGAGATCAAGGTAAGCCTTTGCTTGGTTCAGGAATGAGTCGCAGGCTCCGGAAATTTTTCCCTGATACTCTTCAATTGATGAAGGGATTACCCATTTTTCGTAAATCCCGCGAAGAAATTTTTTGAATGCAGTTGTTTCAAATTTCCCTTCGTAGTCTCTCACCAAAGTTCCTTTCATTCCCACCTCCACAGAACCCTGGTTTGTTCTTACTTTCACACCGCCCTGATTTATCTCAACTTCTTTCAGGCCCTCTGCTTTTATCTCCACTTCTGTATCAAACCTGAAATAGTCGGTGAGTTTCTTCTTCCCCTCCCATTTTATTTCTATCTTTTTGGAAGCCCCGTCTATTTTTTCAGAATATTTGTTCTCTGCTAGCTCCAGGCCTGTTTCTTCTTTAAGCCAGTCATAGCAGAATTTGTAGAAGTCCTTGAACGAAAAAACTCCTGTATACTTGATTTTGCTTGAAAAAATAGTTTCTTTTTCCGGCATTATAAAATAAGAGGGATTTGATTTAAATATTTAACTAACCAAATAGTTGTTATCGTTCACAACATATTTTATAAAATTGAGATATCTATTAAAACAATGATAAAGTCAGAAACGGAAGAATCAGTATTTACAGAGATATTTGAAAAATTTTTGAAAGATTATCAAGAGTGGCCAGAGATCTTAGAAATAGCCAAAAAAAACTCTTATAATCTGGGAAGGGAAGGCAAGATATGGATAATAGGGGGTTTTGTTTATCGGCCGATAATAAGAGCCCTTTACGGAGAAATTCCAGAGCCATCCCAAACCGACATAGACTTTTTAATTGAAAGGGGCTCGGCAAGCGAAGAGGTATATGCTCCTAAAGGATGGGATGTGAAAAGAACAGAAGCAGGATATTTTTATCTGGAAAAGGGAAACATAAGGATTGATCCAAATTACCTTTACAGTTTTCATTCAATAATATCTAGACACACAATACCAGAAATGCGACATTTTTTTCCAGGCACACCAATGAATATACAATCGATAGCTTATGACCTTACTGATAAAACTGTTGGGGTAATAGGCAAACACGGAATAGTTGCAATAAGAAATAAGATTGTTCAAATCAACAATCCGGAAGAGGCAATATTTGAATCAGAAAAAAGAGGGATGAGACTTGAGGATTTTGTAAGGGAAAAAGCAGAAGAACTTGTTTTTTTTAGATGGGATCTGACTCCAATTAACCAAATTCCAGATATAAACGAAAACCACAAAAAGAACGGCAAAACAACTGTTAAGGGATAAAATCAAATAGAGCTTCTGCAGCTATCGCAGACAAGCATCCCATGAATTCTGTAAAGTGCCCCTCTATCGCCGCATTCCTCGCAAACACCATCATCAACCACTGGAAGCTCTTTTATTTTTTTTATTCTTCTTAACTTTTCCTGTTCTTCCCTTATTTTTGTGTACTCTTCAAGTTCAGGATAAACCTCTGGATGGAAACTCAAAATGTCTCTGACAGTAATCAGACCAAGAAGCCTTCCGTTTTCTATGACCGGAAGCCTGTCAAATTTAAGTTTGTTCATTTTTCCCATGGCTTCTTTAAGGGTTGCGTTTGGCTTTATCGTCGCAATTTTTTTTGGAGAAATATCAATGGCTCTGATTTTTGACAAATCCTTTCCGCCTTTTTTAACAAATGCCCACAGAATGTCCTTTTGGCTGATGAATCCGACAAGCTTTTTATTGTCTACAAGAAGCAGACTGCCTACTTTCCCCCTGACAATTTTCTTTGCGCAGTTGAAAAGTGTTTCCTCTGGCTTGATTGTTACTGGCGCACGGGTCATCACATCCGCAACAAGGATGTTTTCCATAAATTTCAAAGTGATAACTTATTTATAAATTTATATGAAAATCAAAACTATGCAACTGTAATCTCATTACAACAATTTTTAAATAATCCCGCTGAGAATTATGGATATGCCAATATTAACTGTAAAATTCTCCGAGGACTTTAGGGAAACTAGAGTTGCAAATGAAATTTATGTCAGATTGAGAAATAATAACTTAAATCCTCTCCTTGTCAGGCTAAATTATTTCCCTGGCATAGGCGAGGGGGAAGTTCTTTATTCTTTTGGAGAGCCAAATAATTTACCAGAAGAATCCGAATTAGTTAAAATCCTACAAGGAATCAAATTTAGAAAACTAACTTTAAAATAAAAAATGCCGGAAAAACCAGTGGTTCTCATGCCCGAAGATGTCCAAAGATTACTTGGCAGGGACGCACAGAGAAACAACATTCTAGCCGCAAAGATGGTGGCTGAGATTGTGAAAACAACTCTTGGTCCGAAGGGAATGGACAAAATGCTGGTTTCACCGACAAACGACATAACTGTTACGAATGACGGAGTAACAATCTTGGAGGAAATGCAGATAGAGCATCCTGCCGCAAGAATGATGGTTGAAATTGCAAAAACACAGGAAACAGAAGTCGGCGACGGGACAACGACAGCCGTGATGATTGCAGGGAAACTTCTTGAAAACGCTGAAAAACTGCTGGATAAAAAAATACACCCTATAGTTATCACAAAGGGCTACAGGATGGCTTCTGAAAAAGCACAGGAGATTCTTAAGGACATAGCTATCAAAATAACCCCTGATGATGAGGATGTCTTAAAACAGATTGCAATGACTGCAATGACTGGAAAAGGGGCAGAGGATTCCAGGGACTGGTTTGCAGACATAATTGTAAAGGCAGTAAAACAGATAAGGGATAATGGAAAAATAAATCTCGGTGACATAAAGATAGAAAAATCCAAAGGAGACGGAATAAAAGATACAGAATTAATTTCTGGAATTGTGATAGACAAAGGAGCAATATCCAGGGACATGCCAAATTTAGTCAGGGGTTCGAGAATAGCGCTCGTAGACTTCCCCCTTGAGCTAAGAAATCCCGAAATTGAAACAAAGATATCTATCTCCAGCCCTGAACAGCTTCATGGCTTTATTGAGCAGGAAGAAAGGGGGATAAGAGAAATGATAGAGAAGGTAAAACTCTCCGGAGCTAATGTGATTTTCTGCCAGAAAGGAATAGATGATTTTGCGCAGTATCTCCTCGCCAAGGAAAAAATATATGCATGCCGCAGAGTTTCCAGGAGCGATATGGAGAAAATTTCAAAGGCTACAGGAGCCAGAATAGTCAGCAACCTTGGGGAATTAAGCCCCTTTGAGCTTGGAAATGCTGATTTGGTTGAAGAAGTGGTGCATGGAGAAGATTTTCTTACCTACATTAGAGGCTGCCAAAATCCAAAAGCGCTGACAATACTCATTCATGGAGGCTCAGAGCACGTCATCGATGAGATTGAGAGAGCCATCAAAGACGGTTTGGGGGATGTTGCATGCTCTTTGCAGTCAGGATTAGTTGTTGCAGGAGGCGGTGCAGTTGAGATGGAGCTTGCAAAAAGAATCAGGGAATTTGGCAATAGCCTTAGTGGAAGAGAGCAGCTGGCTGTTGAAGAGTTTGCGTCTGCGCTTGAGTTCATACCTGCTTCTCTCGCGGAAAACGCCGGCCTGGATCCCATAGATGTGATTGCAGAATTAAAATCAAGACACGATTCAGGAGAAAAAAACGCCGGCCTGAATCTTTTCACAAACAAGATAGAAAATGTCCTCGAAGCCAGAATAATAGAGCCGTTAAAGATAAAGACACAGGCGATAAGCTCTGCATCAGAAGTGGCAATAATGATTCTCAGAATTGATGACGTGATTGCTTCCACAGGAAAAAGAGGCAATGATTTTGGAAAAGCCCAGAGAGGAATTGGCCCTGAAGATATGTTTTAAAATAAAAAAATAAATTAACTTTTTTGCCTGCAGATATGACAAGTCCTGAAAGCCCAGAACTTTTGACCTTTGAAGATATTTTAAAAAGAAGGGACTATGTTATCTGTGATTCTTCTGTCTTTTCCCCTGCAGGTTTTAAATGGTACGGGGAAGGAGTTTATGAAGCAAGGGACTTTGCAGCAGTTAATTCAAGATGTGTCAGAGAGTTGACAGAATATTTAAAATATCTTGATGAATTTTTTCAAAATAAGAATATTTTTGCTGTTCCAGGGGTTTCACTCGAGCTTAAAAGGGCAAGGGATATGGTTGCTGACAAAATAAGGTATCTAAAACTCAGAGAAAAATCCGGAGAAGACAGGAAGCACCATAATGGAGAAAATAAACTGATGTTGCTCCAGGAAGCCCATGACCTGTTCCATCGATATTATATGCATACGGGAAGGATTTCTTTTTTACCAAGATATAAATGGGAATATGATGTTCTTGAGAAAATTGTCATGAAGGTAACGGAAAATACAGGAGCAAAGATTGATTTACATGAAGTTTATAATACCAGAGCAAAGCCAAAAAACATTGAGGACTTCCACGCCGATGAACAGGCAGTTGCAGCTTCCCTTTATTTGTCTCTTGCTGAAAATAAAGAAGCAGGAATTCTGACAAGAGATTCAGACATAAAGAGAATTCTTGTAAATACCCTTTCTTATCTTTTTTATTCTGAAAAAAGCCAGTTTAATGATTTTTTAAGCCAGATAAGGGGGAACAAGATAGAGGTTTACTTTGTTTCTTCCTTTCAGCAGGCAAAACTGGTTTTTGACACCGACAGTTTTTGCCCATCCCGAAAAATTTCCGGAGAAGTCACCAATAATATTGATAGTAAATTGAACAACCTTTAGCAAAGGTCCTGAATGGTCTTTTATAATTTATGACACGGCATAAATAACAGAACTGATAACAACTATAGAGGCCGCAAAATTCTGCCAGCTTATTTTTTCCTTGAGTATAAAGTAAGCCATGGCATATATGAAAATTGAGCCGAGCATCAATAGAAGAGTCGTGAAGATAACACCAACATTCAGATATCCGTAATATACCACAATCCTGTAAATTACCCAGAGAAGTCCTGTTAAGAAAATCTGCCATCTCACTTTTGTATCTATTTTTTTAAAATCAGGCCTGAAAATCAAGAGACTGATGAGGAGGATTGAAGAGCTTCTCAAAAAATAGAAGGTCACAGGGGAATAGAAGTCAAGTATCAGCCTTGAAATCACGAGTTCAAGGGCAAAAAAGAAACTTCCAATTATCGCTGCAATAAAATAAGGACTGAACTGAAGGTGATGTTTTCTTATATGTGTGAAAATCAATGCCAGAGAGGCTATGAGGGCAGGGATTATTACTTTGAGATTTCTTTCATAGAGATTTTCTGCAAAAAAGCTGAAGATTATCGCAAGAAGAATGACAAATAAGGGTTCTAAAACTCTCGCTGGTTCCAAATTCCCAACTTTTTCCCATTTAAGAGAATAAAAAACGAGAAGATTCGCTATGGTTGAAAAGAATACAACCAAAAAAAGATTACGATGTTCTTTGGTTCCATGGCTCCCGAATCCAGTCTCCAGAAAAAATACAGCAGCGGAAGCATGGATATTACTATGGCTAAAAAAGAAGCTGTCTGATAAAGCTCCACGCCCACTTTTTTCATCCTGAGGACTACTCTTTCCAGAATAGTTCCGCCAGCCAGGGCAACTGCTCCTAATACAGGAAGATAATAAACCATCTTTTCAAATAAAAAAGAAACCTAATTTAAAAGTGCTTCGCTTTGCTCAGAAATAACACACCTTAATAATCAACCCATAAACTATATTTTTATTTTAAATTTGCCTCATTAACAATTATCTTAAAAATTTATCAGCCACAACAATCAAAATTTATACCTGAACATTGTTTTTAATTCTATTAGGGTTTTCAGGATTCCGGGAATTATTCCTGTAAGTGCGATGTTTTTGTAAGTTATAATTCCGTCCCATTTTCCGAGGCTTATGACCATTACCCTTGGCCTTGATTTGTATTCTTTGAGATTTCTGCCATTTTCAAGATTTATTATGTTCCTGGCAGCAACACGCCCTTGTTTTTCCGCATTCTGGGCGAGTTTCTCTTCATCTATTGCAGTTATGTCTCCTGCTGCGAAAATGTTCCTATGGTTTTCTAACTGCAGAAAAGAATTCACTTTAACCTGGTTTTTTTCATTTAGATGGTGAGAGAAATTTCTTTTCATGAATTCAAAATTAGGAGTTATTCCTGTGCAGAAAAGAGCCAAATCTGTCTTTATTCTTGTTCCCTTGTCTGTAACATAATCTCTTCCGTCTTTTTTTACAGCATTTTCATTGAAAACCATTTTGACACCAATTTTTTTAAGAAAATTTTCTGCATATTTCCTGGATTTATCATTTTGCCTTTCCATTAAATAAGGCTTTGAGTGAACTATCGTGATATTTTTATTTTTGTAATGCGTTGCTATTTCTGCGGCAAGCTCTGTCCCAACAATCCCCCCTCCTATAATCAAAATATTTTTTGCACGGCAGACCTTTTTATAGCTTTTTCTGAGAATGTCTGTTCTACTTGAGATCACAAGATTTTTTTCTTTTATTGGGGAATCGTAATCAGAGCCAGAAGAAATAACCAGGTAATTAAAGCTTATTCTTTTTTTCTTTCCATTGACTTTTACCAAAATATTTTTGTCCGAAATGTCAATCACTTCACCGATGATTACCTTTGCCTTATTGAGATAGTCTTTATGCAATACCTGTATTCTTTTTATGTGGTTTGGTTTAACAATTGTCCTCAAAATTCCAGGAGTGAATTCAAAATAATCTTTTGTGTCAATAAGAACCACATTGAAATTTTCATTTTCCAGTTTTTTTGCAGCTAATGCCCCTGCAAACCCCCCTCCGATTATGACTATCTTTTTCATTTTTCTCCTTATTTTATTAACAGCCAAAAAGTTATTTAAATTTAACCTTCTTCGTTAAATCTAAAAAAGATAATGATGTGATTAGTACATTAATATAGAAAAAGGAATTTAAAAGTTTTGTCACGCCAAATAGGATAAGATTTATAACCAAATTCCACTTACCAATACTATGCATACGTTACCACAAGAAATAGAAGTTTGGTATATTATTCCGGCAATAAGAAGAGATATGGCTGTTTGTTTTTCCCGGGAACACAAGATTAGTTATGACAATATAGCTTCTATGATGGGATTAACTAAGGCTGCTATTTCTCAATACATAGCAGGAAAAAGAGTTGAAAGAATAAAGATACACCCAAAGGTCCTGGAGGAGATAAAAATGTCTTGTAACAGGGTTGTAAAAAATAAGAGCACAGTTATAAAAGAAATTTCTAAAATACTGGACATAATTAAAAGAAAAAAACTGCATTGCGAGGAATGCGGCGGAATGATAGAGGGAGTGCTGCACGATTGCAAAGAAATTAAAATACCTGAAGTAGCCTAGGTCGTTTTTTGGAAAAATGGTAGAAGAAAAAGTGTCCAATCTGCAGGTTATTTTTATAAAGAAAAAGAATTAACGCAAAATGCGAATACTTTTTGCAAGGCTCATTGGAGTTGTAATCTCGAGATAACTAATCGTGCTATTAAAGTTGATCAAAAGAATTAATATTAAGCTTTCTTAAATGCTTTTTAATATGCTTTTCTTTATAATGCAAAATCATGCACTCATCGCAGTAACATTCATTGCACCTTTTGCAGCACATTGTTGCTTCGGCATTTAAGCATCCGTCGCATATTCTGAATTTTTCCATTTTTGATTTTTTTCTTCCATTCTTGGTTTAAGTCCTTTTACATTCTCTTAGGATTATAGTTTCTTTAACTGCTTCTTTTGGTTCTTCATTTAAGTCCCTTTTATTTTCAATAAGAAATAATTCATCACAACTTAACTTATTTAAGAATTTCACTTCCCACTCCACCATTTCTGAAATATCATTATTAACACCCCTATTCTTTAAGTGCTTAATATGCACACCCAAACTCTTTTCTTTCATCTCACTATAGAAAAATTAAAAGAGTTTTTATATTTTCAGTAAACCGAGTGAACAAGTTAATAGATTTCATGCAAAATGAAGCCATGGGGTTAACTCTGTTCTCTTAATCTTTATAATAAAGAAGTTGCTCCTTATTACATGAAAAATAGAACAATTTTTTGGATTTGGATTATTTTTGGAATAATTGTAATTCTTGGGATTTTTATTCTGTCAAGCAGCTTGAAACAACCCGGAAGTTCAATAACGAAAGGTGAAGTGGAACCACAGTGGATGAACGCTGATTTAAAAGACGTAAGAACCGGGGAGATATTTAAGATAAGCGACTTTAAAGGAAAACCTATCTTATTAGAAAGTTTTGCCGTTTGGTGTCCTACTTGCACGAAGCAGCAGAAAGAAATAAAGAAACTCCATGAAGAATTAGGAGATTCTGTAGTATCAATATCATTAGACACAGACCCAAATGAAGATGAATCTAAAGTATTAGAGCATATTCAAAAAAACGGGTTTGAGTGGCACTACGCCGTTTCTCCTATTGAGATGACACAATATCTGAGAAATCAATTTGGGAATGGCATAATAAATGCCCCGAGTGCCCCGGTTGTGCTTATTTGTGAGGACGGAAGTTTTAGAAAACTAGGGGGTTTCGGAGCCAGAGATCCAGATAAACTAAAGGAAGAAATAGCAAGAGGTTGTTAAAATGACATTGGTTGCAGATATTGTTAGTTCTTTTTTTCTTGGTTTGTTAACTCCCTTGACAGCTGTCTGCGTTTTACCATTATATCCCGGATTCCTTGCATTTTTATCAAATAAATTCTCTGGAAAAGAAAGCAAGAAAACCTTTTTCTTGTTCGGCCTGACAATTTTGACCGGGATAATTATTTTTATGATTTTATTAGGATTAATTTTCACGACGCTTTTGCAGAAATCACTGACTAATGTAATAGGAATAGTTTCCCCAATCGCCTTTGCTATTTTAGGGCTTATAAGCCTGGCTTTAATATTTGATATTGATTTTTCAAGATTTATTCCTAAAGCAAATGTTCAGACGGGAAACAAAAACCCCGTACAAAGCGCGTTTATCTTCGGTTTCTTTTTTGGGGCTATTGTTATTCCGTGTAATCCTGCTTTTATCACAGCATTTTTTGCAAGGGCTCTTTTATTTGGAAATTTTGCTTCCAGCATGTCCAACTTTCTTGCTTTTGGACTCGGACTCGGCTTTCCGTTATTGATTTTAAGTTTAGTTTCAGGGCAGTGGAGCAGGAAGATTATTGGCTTTTTAACAAAAAATAAAAGAGCCATAAATCTGGTCTCTGGATTAATAATGCTAGGAATCTCTATTTATTATTTATTCTTTGTCTTTAAAATTTTTAGTTAAAATAATAATGACCCCATTTACTAGATATGACTTTTTGATTTTTATTTCTTGCATGAATCACAAACCCCATTTAGTTTTAAAGATGTGAAATATAACGAAACCAACATAATCAATATAGCAATGCCCACAATAAACCACTGATATTCAACTAAAAACAAAACTGTTCCAATTCCTAAAAAACCGAAAACAGCAGCCAAACATGCTGAACAGCTTGCAGTCCCAAAAAGAGCAGCAACAATTGCAGAGCCACCGCCTATCGCTGTTCTTCCTGAAGAATAAAGCTTTGCTTGTTTGTAGGAAAAAATTTGCATTACTATAATTAAAGAAGTTAAGACTGATAGAATAGTAAGAAGAATATAATCCTTAGTCGTGAATACTGTTAATTGAAACAAAAGTGAATTCACAGGTATAAGAAAGACAGGTATGGAGATAAAAACAGCTAAAATTATAAAGATTAAAGCAATAAACAATATAAGATAATTTCTTCTGCTTAATACTTGTTTACTCGCATTTATAATGTGATTTATTTTCATATTCTTACTCCACGCAGCACGCCATTTCATCTAAACTTTGGTCAAAGCTTTGTGCAACTTTCTTTATCATCTCGCTTAATGTTGGAAAAACATGAACTGTATCTTTAATATCATAAATTGTCATTTTATTTTTGATCGCATAAGTTGCAGTCGTTATTATGTCTGCAGCCATCGGCCCAATAATGTGAACTCCGATAACAATTTTGGTTTTCGGATCGAGAACCATCCTAATCAAACCACGAGTATCTTTAATTGCTAGTGCTTTTTCGACATGGTCTAATGTCATGGTCCTGCATAAGCAAACATTGTATTTTCTCATAAATTCTTCTTCTGTTATGCCAACTGCTGCAACTTCTGGAGAAGTAAAAACTGCATGAGGCACTTCATTGTAATTTATTTTTTTGTTTGCATTTTCAAACATATTAAAAACTGCAAAATTGCCTTGTTTTGCCGCTGTTGTTTCAAGAGGCATTAATCCTGTAACATCTCCGGCAGCGTAAATGTGTTTCTGGGAAGTTTGCATAAATTCATTAACTTTAACAAAACCTTTTTCGTCCAAGTTAACGCCGGATTTTTCTGTTTCAAGAAGTTTTGTATTTGCCTGTAATCCCGTTGCCAACATCAGCTTTTCAGCAGTTAAAACTTTTCTTTTACCGTCTATTTCAACAGTTAATTCGATTCCATTTTTTGTTTTCTTTACTTCTTTTGAATCTGCGTTTGTATAAATTGTAATTCCTTCTTCTTGCAGATGTTTTCGCAATTCTTCTCCAAGCATTGAATCAAATTTTGGAATAACTCTTTCTGAACGTTGAAGAACTGTAACTTTAACTCCGAAATGATGGAAAATTTGAGAAAATTCCATACCAAGCGGACCACCGCCAATTATAATTACAGATTTTGGTTTTTTCTTTAGATTGAAAATGTTAACATTTGTTATAAAATCTATTTTGTCAATTCCTTTAATTGGTGGAACAAAAGTATAAGCCCCAGCTGCAATAAGAAAATGTTTTCCTTTGAATGTTTTATTATCTACTTTTACAGTATGCGAATCTACAAAAGAAGCCAATCCTTCTTTAAAATCAACATATTCCTGCTTTTCAATAACCTTTTCGTAATTTTTATTTCTAAAATTTTTTACCATTTCATGCGTTTCCTTTAATGCCTCAATAAAATCAGATCTTCCCTGTAATTTTATTGCCCTAAACTTGCTTCTTACCGCATTATAATATTCTTCTCCTTGATGAAGCATTATTTTTGATGGAACGCAACCAACATTTACGCATGTCCCACCAAGAGGTAGGATTTTTTCATAGTTTACAAGAAGCGTTTTCTTTTTTAGTTTGTTTGCTGTGTTTGCTGCTGCAAAAGCTCCCGCTCCTCCGCCGATAATAATTAATTCATATTCTTTATTCATCTTTAATTATCTCACAATTTTCTAATCTTTCTTTATACCTTTGAATGTGTTTCTCAAATAAATTGACTATCGGGATTATGGTTTCCCCATCAAGAGAATACTCTCTGAAATTGCCATTTGCTGTAACTTTTACAAATCCACAATGCTCTAAGCATCTAAGATTATGTGATACTCTGCTTTGTTCAAATCCTGTTTTCTCACATATTTCTGTAACGGTAAGAGGTTTCTTTCTTAGTAATTGAATAATCTCCAATCTTGTTTGATTAGAGAATGCTTTGAAGAATAACCTATGAAGGTTATCCATACGATAAACTTGCTGTAATTTAGACATATGATAAAGTTATCATATAGATTATTTAAATCTTTTGGATTGAAAATTCTTTCTATAAAAATAGCATATCAAAATCCGATAATTAGGTGACATTTACTTTACAGTTCAAGTTAACCTCTGTTGCTGAACTTTCAGATAGATAACTCTGTTTACGTAAAACTTAAATATAAAAAAATAAATTTATCTTTGGAGGTACGATACTATGAAATACAAATGTGAATCATGCAGTAGTGTTTCAGATAAACCTGGAATGTGCTGCGGGCAGAAGATGAAACCTATTAAAGGCAAGAAAAAGAAGGAGAAATAAGCTTAGTTTTTTTAATTAAGAAAAATGAGAAGAAAACGTTATAACTATAGTTGGATTATTGTCAGCGTTGTTTTAGTTTTAACACTAATAATTGTAATAACTGGTTTTGCATCAAAAAAACAAATGAAAGAAGAAATAAATTACGAAGGCAATAATTCAGAAATAAAAACTTTATCAGATGGAACTAAATACTTAATCAATCCTGACAAGATTTCGTCAGGCGGTCCGCCAAAAGGCGGAATTGGGGTTGATAGGGGAATTCCTGCTTTGGCTGAAGAAAACATAAAATTCGTTTCTGTAGGTGAGGCAGATGAATGGATTAACGATAACGAACTTGTCCTCGCTCTTACATACAAAGATGTTGAAAGAGTCTATCCCCTGCAAATACTTGTTTGGCATGAGATAGTGAATGACAATGTAAAAGAAGATCCAATTCTAATAACCTATTGCCCCCTCTGTGGAAGTGGAATAGCATATGAAAGAACAATAGAATTAAATGGAAATAAGGTTGGGTCCAGGTTTGGCACATCTGGAAAACTCTACAACTCAAATCTTGTTATGTATGATGAAAGAACTAATACTTATTGGCAGCAAATTGACGGCAAGGCAATCGTTGGGGAATTAACCGGACAGGAATTAAAAGAAATATCGATTGATACTGTTGTTTGGGGAGGCTGGAAAAAATCTCATCCGGATTCCATGGTTTTAAGTCAGGACACAGGATTCACAAGAGAATACGGAAGAGATCCCTACGGAAATTATTACGAGGATAGCTTCTTGATTTTTGATGTAGAAAATGAAGATAATAGAATCCATCCAAAGACAGTAGTGTTCGGAGTTGAAGTGAATGGTGATTATAAAGCTTATAGGGAAGATGACTTGATAAAAAAGAATGTAATTGAAGATGAAATTGATGGAGTCAGAATAAGAATTGAACGAGGGGGTGACGGAGTTGTTAAAATAGAAAATATGGAGACAGGAGAAGAGATAGTCAAAGAGCGGGACTTTTGGTTTGCTTGGTACGCGTTTCATCCAGAAACCAAACTTTACGGAATTGAATGAGAAATTAAGAAAGTTAATCTTTAGAGAGAAGTTAACCTTGTTTCCGAATAATTTATAAATTATCCTTAATTTTATATCTCAGAAATGAAAATGAACATAAAAATTTATTCAACTCCAACATGCATCTGGTGCGCAAAAACCAGGGAATTTTTGAAATCCAAGAAAATTAAATTTACAGATATAGACGTGAGTTCTGACAGGAAAGCTGCCCAGGAAATGATTCATAAATCGGGACAGATGGGCGTGCCAGTGATTGACATCGACGGAAAAATAATTGTGGGTTTTAATGAGGATGCTTTGAGAAAGACCCTGAAGATTAAATAATAAGAAGGAAAGAGAAAAATTATAAACAGAGAAATTTTAGATTAATAAAAGGAGATTAACATTTTAAATGAAGAGGTGGACAAATTATATAAATGGGGGTTTGAGTGCCAGCTCAGAAATTTTTCTTGATGTAATAAATCCATTCACAGAAAGGAAAATTGCAGAGGTCGTTGATTCCAACACAAAAGATGTCGATTATGCTGTAAATGCCGCAAAAAAAGCGTTTGAAAATTGGAAAAGAACAACCCCTGCAGAAAGAGCTGGCTTGTTTCTTAAACTCGCTGATTTGATTGAAAAAGACAAATACAGGCTCGCAAAGCTTGAGTCTGAAAATCAGGGAAAGACTGTTTCCCTAGCTATGGCAGACATAGAATTCGGAATTGATAACTTGAGATTTTTCGCAGGAGCATGCAGGACACTGACTTCGACTGTTTCCGGAGATTACATAGATGAGCATCTTAATAAAAAACATGACACTCTTGGAACTTCTATCACAAGAAGAGAACCCATAGGCATCGTGGCTGCAATAACTCCTTGGAATTATCCTATAATGGTGGCTTGCTGGAAACTTGCTGCAGTGGCTGTTGGAAATACAATAATATTGAAACCATCGTCATCTACTCCCCTGACAACCCTTGAAATTGCGGTTCTTGCAGAAAAAGCAGGGTTTCCGCCAGGAGTTATTAATGTTTTAACGGGAAAAGGAGAAAAAATAGGAAGGCTTTTGGCTTCACATCCCGGAATTGACATGATTTCCCTGACTGGAAGCACAGAAACAGGAAAAGAAATAATGAAACTAGCTTCTTTAAATCTTAAGAAAATACATCTTGAACTTGGAGGTAAAGCGCCGTTTATTGTTTTTGAAGATGCGCAACTCTACCGCGCGGCAAGATTTGCAGTTGAGGGCTCAGCAATAAATTCAGGGCAGGATTGCACAGCTGCAGCAAGAATTTATGTCCAGGAAAAAGTTTATGAAAAGTTTCTTCAGTTGGTAAAGAAAGAAGCTTCTAAAGTTAAGGTTGGAGATCCAAGAAAAAAACAACACGCATTGGCCCCCTAATTTCTGAAAAACAGAGAGAGAAAGTTGCCTCATTCATAAAAAATCTTGGAAAAAAAGAAAAAGTAATCTGGCAGTCAAAGATTCCCAAGAAAGGATTTTTCTTTCCAGTAACAATTGTCAGAGATTTTGAGCAAAAAGGAAACCTTTGCCAGAAAGAAATATTCGGTCCTATCATAGCACTAGCTAAATTTTCAACAGAGGAAGAGGTTATTAAAAAGGCAAATGATGTTGATTACGGGCTTGCATCAAGCGTATGGACAGAGAATATTCAAAGAGCTTTCAGGGTTGCAAATGCCTTAAGATTCGGAGAAGTCTGGGTAAATGACCATTTGCCCCTGGTTTCAGAGATGCCTCACGGCGGTTTAAAACAGTCAGGACATGGGCGCGACCTCAGTATTCATTCACTTGAAGAATACACATACCTAAAGCACGTTTATGTTAGTTTAAAAGAGGGATGATAAAACTAAGCTAAGAAATTTGTTAATAAATTTACAGTAAGTTTTGGGAGTTTGTTAAAAGTGTTAAAGGCTTTCACATTAAGAATATTTAAAACAGAGGATATAAAATGAAATTTGTTGTTCTTGGCGGCTATGGAATTATTGGAAAAGTTGTTGTATTTGATCTATTCAAAAAATGTAAAGATTGCGAAATAATAATTGCAGGCAGAAACATGGAAAAAGCAAAGCAATACGCCGGTTCCTTTAGGAATAAAAGAGTTAAATATGCTAAGGTTGATATTACAAATATAGATTCAACATTATTGTTATTAAAAAATTCAGATGTTTGTGTAAACTGCGTCCAGTACTATTTTAATACAACAATAATGAAGGCCTGCCTGGCAGCCAGGGTAAATTATATTGACCTTGGAGGATTATTCCATGAAACCAAAAAACAGCTAAGGCTTCATTCAAAATTTAAAAAAATCAACAGGCTGGCAATTGTTGGATGCGGGGGAACGCCCGGAATCACAAATGTTCTTGCAGAATATGGTGCATCTCTTCTAAAAAAATTCAATTCAATAGAAATGTTTTTTGCAGACAAAGACGATACAGAATATAACCAGCCATTTGTCCTTCCTTACAGCTTCAAGACAATCATAGATGAATATACAAAAAAGCCGGCTGTCCTCAAAAACGGAAAATTGGTTTTTGTCAAGCCACATTCAGGAGCAAAAGAATACATGCTGAAAGGCTATGGAAAATTAAAAGGCTTTTATTCATTGCACTCGGAGTTGGCAACTTTTCCAAGTTCATTCAGGGACAAAAAACTAAAAAACTGCGAATTCAGAGTGACTTTTAAGGAGGAATTCAGCAATGTAATGCAGACTCTGACAGAGCTTGGATTTACATCAGGGAAAGCAATGGAATTTAACGACAATAAAATACCTGTTATTGATATCACGGCCTTGATAATGGACCAGTGGCTTATTAAGCCAGAAACAAGAGTAAAAGATGAAGAACTGCTAAGAGTTGATTTTGACAGGGGAAAACTGGCAATGGACGCAATTTCAAAATCGAGGTTTAACATTCCCGGGGGTACATACAATGTTGGAGTTCCGTGCTCAATAGCCTCCCAAATGATTCCTGAAATGAATTCCAGGGGAATCTCAGGTGTCCTGCCCCCGGAGAAAGTTGTTAAACCCGAGATATTTTTCAAAGAACTAAAGAAAAGAGGCATCTCTGTTTTAAAAAACAACAGAAAAATAAACTGAAATGAAATACGATTTTATAATTTTTGGAGGAACAGGGCAGCAGGGGAGCATTTGCGCTAGGGATTTGCTTGAGTCGGGATATTCTGTAATGCTTGTGGGAAGAGACAAGTCCAGAATAAGAAATCTTCTGAAAAATAAAAAAACAGGTTTTCTGAGAGTTGACTTAAGGAATGAGTCTGAGATTAAAAAGGCAATAAAAAAATCTCATGCTGATATTGTCGTGAACTGTGCAGAACTGGTCTTTAATGTTCCCATAATGAAGGCATGTATTAAAACAAAAAAATCCGTGACAGATCTTGGTGGCCTGCAAAAAGTTACTGTGGAGCAGTTTAAGCTTCATAACCCATTTAGAAAAGCAGGAATTATCAACGTAACGGGATGCGGCTCAACTCCCGGAATCGTTAATGTCATGGCGAAATACGCCGTTGAAAAATTTGATTCTGTTGACACAATAATGCTCGGGTTTGCATGGAATTCGAATATAAAAAAATTTGTTGTGCCTTATTCAATGCAGAGTATTTTTGAGGAATTAACAGAAGATCCTGTGACATATCATAATGGGAACTTTGTAAGAGAGAGACGAATGACCTGCAAAGGAACCCTGAATTTCAGGGAGGTTGGAAAACAGACTGTTTACTGCATAGTTCATTCAGAAGTCTACAGCTTTTCAAAGTATTTTAAGGAAAAAGGCCTGAAGAAAATTCATTACATGGCAGGTTTCCCCGAACATTCAATAAGAGTAATAGAAACGTTAATTAATCTCGGGTTCAATTCAGAAAAAAAGATAAGGGTTAATGGAGCGGAAATAATCCTCCTGGATTTTACAAACAAGGTTCTTAAGCGGATTCAGGTGCCTAAAGGATATAAGGAAGCTGAAAATCTCTGGGTAAGCCTTTATGGAATAAAAAACAGGGAAAAGGCAAAAACAGAAATGAACTGCATCGTAAAGACAGTAAAAGGATGGGAAGACGCTGGAAGCAATGTTGACACAGGAAGAACAATCTCGATAATATCGCAGATGCTGAAGAAGGGAATGATAAAGGAAAAGGGTGTCTTTGCTCCTGAGGCAGTCATACCCTATGAGCCTTTTTTCAAAGAGCTCACAAAAAGAAAAATGTATGTTTATGATAATGGCAGAAAAATAAATTGATAACACTGTTTACATAACAATTAAAAAAGGAACATCATTAATAGCTTAAAAAAGGGCTTAAAATTCAAAATAAAATAATATAAAATGGCTAATTTAAAAAACAAAATGAAAAATAAAACTTACGATTTCCTTGTTCTTGGAGCAGGCGGAACAGGTTTGGCAGCAGCTATGTATGCCGCAAGGCTTGGCCTGAAAACCTTGGTTTTAGGATATACTTCAAGCACAGAGCTTCCTATTGGGGGAGTCATAACAACGACACATGTGGTTGAGAATTATCCCGGCTTTACAACAATATCTGGCCCTGATTTGGCAAAAAATATCGAAGAGCATACCCGTTCATACAAGTTAGTAACGATAAAAGGAGAAAAAGCCACTGAAATAAAAAAACTAAAAAACTGCTTTCATGTTAAAACCAACAAATCAGACTACATGACTAAAACAGTACTCTTCGCAACAGGAACCAGATGGAAAAAGTTGGAAGTTCCTGGCTCCAGTGAGTTTGAAAATAAAGGAATAAGCTACTGCGCTCTCTGCGACGGGCCTTTATTCAGGAACAAAGTAGTGTCTGTTGTTGGAGGCAGCGACAGCGCAGCGAAAGATGCCCTTCTTCTGACAGAATATGCAAAAAAAGTCTATATAATTTATCGTAGCGAGGAAATTCATCCAGAACCCATAAACATGGAACGTGTTAAAAAGAATAAAAAAATAGAAATAATAAATAACACAAATGTCATGGGGATAAACGGCAAAGAGTTTGTTGAAAGCGTTTTATTGGATAAAAAGTATAAAGGCTCAAATGAATTAAAACTCGACGGTGTTTTTGTTGCAATAGGGCATGTTGTTCTTTCGGATCTTGCAAAGCCCCTCAGAGTCAGGCTGAATAGTAAAGGGGAGATAAAAATCAATCACATGACCTCTGAGACAAACATTCCCGGGATTTTCGCAGCAGGAGATGTGACAGACAAACCATTTAAACAGCTGATTACAGGAGTTGCAGACGGTTGCACCGCTGCCTACAGCGCATATGAATACATAACCAAAAAGAAGTTATGATTAGCCCCCACTTTTTATTACCAAAATCTATTTAACTGCTTATTATAATAGCTTTTAATGGTTGCTGAAACAAAAATGACAATCACAAAAAAAGACCTGCAAAAATATTCCTCAGAAATTGCAAGTCTTCTCAAAAATAAAAATATATCTTCTTTAGGGAAACTAGAAAAAAAATGGGGAAATCTTTTTCTACGCCAGAAGGGTTCATACAATTAGAATCAAGGCCTTCTACGAAGGGGTCTCTGGCAATTACAATAAGTTACATAATTGATGGCAAGGGAATTCCAATTGAGATAAGATTAAATCCGGAACAAGATTATTCTTTATTCTTTGTTAAATCAAAGGAAGAAATAGAAAGTTACAATCCAGAACTTGTTGATCCATTAGGGAATGTTATTCAATCTAAAAAGATTGGATCGTCTTTTGAAGAAATGCTGGAGGAACTTAAAAGATTATCTTCTGTCTAAAAATGACACTGAATTTTGAAAAGGAAAAACTTATCTCTGAATTAAAGGAAAGAAAGCCGAAGAAAGTTCTTGTTCAGCTGGCAGAAGGAATCAAGCAAAATGCTCCGGAAATCTCTGAATGGATTACTGGCTTGGGAATTGAATGCATTTTTTCAGGCGAAACATGCTGGGGAGCATGTTCTGTCGCTGTCCAGG
Source organism: Nanoarchaeota archaeon SCGC AAA011-D5 (assembly GCA_000405225.1). Lineage (GTDB taxonomy): Archaea > Nanobdellota > Nanobdellia > Pacearchaeales > GW2011-AR1 > ASMP01. The sequence continues at coordinate 234,172 of ASMP01000001.1, forward strand.
AAGCTCAGGCTCTCGGCGTTGACTTGATTGTTCATTTCGGGCATGCACAATTCATAGAAGTTGATTTCCCTATATTATATATGGAGGTCCAGGATGTTTTGGATTTGAATCCCCTTTTAAAGAAATCCATTCCGCATTTGAAAGATTATAATAAAATTGGCTTATCTTATTCAATCCAGCACAGGTATGACATAGAAAACATAAAAAAATTTTACGAATCGCAAGGAAAAACTGTCACGCTTTCAAAGAAGGCAGGAACAAATGCTTATGAGGGGCATATAACTGGTTGCGAATACAGGGGATTGAGGGCGATACAAGATAGCGTGGATTGCTTTGTTATTATAGGAAATCAGTTCCATTCAATGGGCGCTGTTCTTGCAGTCAGAAAACCCGTGGTTCTTATTGATGTTTACAACGATGATGTAAGAAATATGGCAGGGCTTAGGGAAAAAATCCTCAAACAAAGACTTTTCTCGATTGAAAAGCTGAAGGAAGCAAAAAACGTGGGAATAATAGTTGAGATAAAACCAGGGCAGAAATTCGGAAATCCTGCAAAGCTACTTGAAAAGCTCAGAAATGCAGGAAAAACAGCCATAGTAATCACGATGTCTGAATTAACTCCGGACAAGCTGATGAACTTTTACAATATCGACGCTTTCGTCGAACTGGCGTGCCCCCGCATTGCTCTGGATGATTTTGCGAAGTATCCAAAACCCATTTTAACAATGCGCGAGGCCCTCGTGGCTTTGGGAGAAAAATCTTGGGATGAAATCCTCGAGCAGGGAATTGTCTGACAAACACATTGGAAATTATCAAAATATTTATAAAGCTCTTTTCAGATGTAATTGAATAAAATGGAAGTTGAAGCAACAAAAGAAAGCGGCACAGTAACAATAAAGAAAACTGATATTTGGAAATATTCAACTCTTCTTTTGCTGGCTGTTGTCGTTATAGGAGGATTTTTTCTTTTCAGGGGAGATGGGAGCGGAGGCACAGGAGGAAATGGGGCTGTAACAGATACAGGCTCAGATAATCAGCAAGCAGTAAATGCAAGGGCTTTTATTGAAGACAATGACCCTGTTCTCGGAAGTCCGGATGCAGTAATCTCGGTAATAGAATTCTCTGATTTCCAGTGCCCTTTCTGTGGAAGAGCATTTGAAGGAGCAATAACAGATCTCAAAAACTCTGATTATTTCAAAAATGGAGAAATCAACTTTGTCTATAAGCATTTCCCCCTAAACTCCATACATCCTTATGCACAAGAAGCTGCAGAAGCCTCTGTCTGCGCCCAAGCCCAGGGAAAATTCTGGGAATATCACGATACGTTATTTAAAAATCAAGGTGCTTTAGACACTGAAAGCCTGAAACAATATGCTTCACAGCTCGGCCTGAATACAGGAAGCTTTAACAGCTGTTTGGATAGTGGTGATTCTAAATCAGAGGTCAACAAGGAACTTGCCCAGGCAACAGCTGCCGGTGCAGGAGGAACACCTTTCTTTGTCATAGTCAACACAAAGACAGGGGATGCAACAACAATTTCTGGTGCATATCCTTGGTCAGAGTTCCAGACAGCAATTCAGTCTGTTCAGTAATTTTATTTTCAAAAATAGATTTTTTAATTAATAATAAATGGGGCTAACCGGTGTTAAGAGTCTTCATAATCTAAAAAGACCTTAAAAATTAACCCTGTTTACCTAACATATTTAAAAGGCTAACAATTTATAAAAAATATGAATAAGGAAAGAGTTGAAAGAATAAAAAAAGCCATATTCAAAAAGCCATATGTTTTTTATTTCATAGGGATTTTTTTAGCCTACATAACAATAAATCTAATAGTTAATCAATTATATGTTACTCTTGATGTGTTTACTTCTCTTGTACTCTGGTTTCGTATTCCATTCCTATTCTTTAATTTTCTTGCAATCCCCTTTCTTGTTGCACTCACAATAAATCTTTCAATATTAAGATTCAATGAAGCTGGTTTTGGAAAGCACACAGGAGCAGCTGGTTTTGGTATCTTCGGAGGAATTATCGGAGGAGCGTGCCCTGGTTGTTTTGTTGGATTGTTTCCTGCTTTTCTTGGAATTTTTGGAGTAACTGCAAGCCTCAGCGTTCTTCCTTTATACGGACTGGAGCTCCAGCTACTTTCTGCAGCTTTATTGACTAGTGCAGTTTTCTTACTAACAAAAGACATTGTCTGCGAAGTTCCAATAAAAAAATAAAATGGTGGAAGAAAAGAATAAATGTGAAGCCTGTGACAGAAATTTCAAAGATGCCGAAGGTTTAGCTGCACATAATAAGGCAAAACATCCCGAATTAATGCCTAAAGAGAAAAATACTTTACCAATTAAAAAAATAAGAAATTGGGGAATTTTCATCATTATTCTTGGATTATTTGCCTGGGGAGTTTATGCTTTGGTAACAGCTTCAAATTCTTTTGATGAATTGCCTGCAGCTGAAATAAATATAGGAAGCCACCAGAATATAGCTTTGCATATTCATTCAGATTTAAAAATTTTAATTGATGATGAAGAATTTTTAATTCCTGCAAATATAGGAATTCTGCCGGGAATAATGAGACCATTGCACACTCACGATTCAACAGGAGAAATCCATATAGAAGGGCCTTATGCAAGAGATTTTACAGTAGGGGAATTCTTTCAAATCTGGGAACAAACCTTCAATTCAACGTGTGTCTTTGAATACTGCACAATTCCTGGAGTTGGTGAAATGGAGATGTTTGTTAATGGTGAAAAAAGTGAATCATATGACAATCTTATTTTGCGGGACGGCCAAGAAATAACAATTGAATACCATTCTTTTTGACAAACTTTATAAACAGGATTTTTAACCTTAAATCATGGAAAACAAGAATGTAGGTTACATTTTAATTGGTGTGGCAGTTTTGCTCATAGTAATAGTGCTTCTGTTTCAAAGTGCATTAAAAGATGTTGTTGCTTCGACCTGTACTGCAGAAGAACATTCTGTTTCCTGTCCAATGAACGAGGGAATAAACCAGCAGACATATCTTTCCTTGGGGATTGTCGGGCTTCTGATTATAATAGGTTTTGTCCTTATTTTTGCAAAACCAAAGGAAAAAATAATTGTTAAAAAAATCTCTGAAAAAAGAAAGAAGATAGATTTCAGCAAACTGGACAAGGATGAAAAAAGTGTCATAAACTTGTTGTTAAAGGAAAATGGGGCAATTTTCCAATCAACACTGATGGAAAAAATCGGAAAAGGAAAGGTTGGAATCACAAGGCTTCTTGACAAGCTCGAGGCAAAGCAGCTCATAGAAAGAAAGCGCAGGGGAATGAATAATATTGTTGTTTTAAGGAATTAATTCTTTTTTATATCAATGTAACCAGTTTCACCAAAGCGGTTATAATGAACTATTTCTTGAATAATTCATGGAACTGAAAGAAAAAGAAACCAAGCACGAAAAACAAACAACCAAAAAAACAGACTGGGAATTTTATGCGCAGTTTGCTATAATAATTGTTTTGTCCCTGGTACTCTTATATAATTATTCAGGAAAACAGACAGGAGGCAGTGCAGGAATAGGAACAGTTTCTGCTTCGGAAATAATTCCGCAAGGAGTTCCTGCAATTTATGGGGAAGAGTTGGGAATCAGGTATGATGATGTTTCTGCCTCTGACCCAAAGAAAGCTGATGAAACAATAAATCTGCTGGGAAACATAGACAGGATTGAAACCCTTGAAGGGGCAGAACTTGAGAGATATATAGATTTGCTTTACAAACAGTATAACGGAATTGCCTGCGAATATTGTTGCGGTGCAAGGTCTGTAATCTTCAGCAACGGGCAGCCTGCATGCGGATGCGCACACAGCTATGCAATGCGTGGTCTTACGAAGTATTTAATAAAATCTCACGGAGATGAATTCACGGATGAACAGATTCTTACCGAGGTTGGTAAGTGGAAAACTCTTTTCTTCCCTGGAATCCTTGAGGGAAAAGCGCAGGCAATGAAAAACTACGGCATTCAAGTCGACTACATTAATCTTACGACAAATGCATACAGAGGCATAGAACAAGGGCAGGCATCTGGAAGTATGGTGGGAGGTTGTTAGTTAAAATGAAAAATAAATTTAAGGGGATATATTTTTTAACAATTGCAGTGATAATAACTTTATTATCTCTCAGCCCAATATTAGCACATTCAGAAGAGGATTTTTCTCAGGCACAGGCTCTTATAAACCAGTCAATCTCATGCGACCAGCTTACCGATGAGCAACTAGAACTGATGGGGGACTATTACATGGAACAGATGCACCCGGGTGAAGCTCACGAATACATGGATCAAATGATGGGTGGGGAGGGTTCTAAATCCTTAAGGCAGGTGCACATAAATATGGCCAGCAATATATACTGCGGAGAAAATACTTCTTATAGATATGGAATGATGGGCATGATGGGAGGAATGATGGGATATAATTATCCTGCATATAACAATCTTAGAATATATAACTGGTTTTTACCAATAATCTTTGTCTTAGTAATAGTTCTTTTGATTATCTTGATCTTTAAGCAAATTGAAAATAGAACAGGAGGAGGTAAACAAAAATAACATGGAGACACAAAAAGCAGTTCTTTGGATTATCATAGGGGTTTTATTGGTGGCAGTCATATACACGGTATTTTTCCAGGGTTCTGCAACAGGAAATTCAGTAAGCAATGGCAAAATAGACACATCTGGCTGGACAGAAAATGAAATAATGAATTATGAAATGCATGGAACAATTCCCACACGTCTTGCCGGAAGCGTATCCAGTTCATCGGGATCTGGTATGGTGGGAGGTTGTTAATCATATTAGGAGGTAAATAAACAAAACGAGCAAAAATGGAAACGCAAAAAATAGTGCTTTGGGTGATTATAGGAATTTTGTTGCTGGCAGTTGTTTATACTGTCTTTTTCCAGGGAGGAAGCAGCAGCGTGGTAAGTTCTTCTTTATCCCCAACTGCAGGACAGGCAGCCAGCGCGTACAGCGGAATGGTTGGAGGCTGCTAGGAGGTTTCTATGGAATGTCCTGAATGCAAAACAAAAAACCAGAAAGGGTGCTGCAAAGACATGGAAAAAAACAATATGGAGAATAAAACCCCAAATGTAGACAATACTAAAAGAAAATCCAAAGGAATCTGGGTTCTGTTTATAGGAATAGTTGCTGTCCTGGCCCTCGTTCTTTTATTCACAAAGAGCTCCAGCGCAACTTCCTTTGAAAATATCAATAAGGCTGAAGAAATAGAAATCTACAAATCAATAACATGTGGCTGCTGTGATGTCTATTCTGGTTATGTTGACGGCAGGGTAACTCCAAAGGTTAATTCTTTTAATGTTCAGGATCCAGAAGCAACAAAAAGACAATTCGGAATTCCCAAAGAAATGGAAAGCTGCCATACAACAATCATTGGGAAATACTTTGTGGAGGGTCATATCCCTCTTGAAGCCGTTGAAAAACTTTTGAAAGAGCAGCCGGATATAAAAGGAATTGCAATGCCAGGAATGCCCATGGGGGCTCCAGGAATGCCTGGACAGAAATCTGGGGATTTTGTGATTTATGCTGTTGCCAATGACGGAAGCTACAGCGAATTCATGAGGATATAAAATGGGCTGCTGTGGAAATCATTCAGGCCATTCACATAGCGGACAAAACACCCAGAAGAATATCCGTGAAAATTACAATTCCAATAGTACAGAGAAGAAAAGTTCATGGGGGGCATGGGCTATTGTTGTAATTCTCGCTCTCTTATTAATATTTAGCCTATTAAGATAAAATGAACAAGAAATTTTTTATCCTTCCAATTTTAGTTGTTTTTTTAGTTAAGTTTATTTCTGCTCACTGTCCGTTATGTGTAATTGGAGCTGGAGCAGCAGGGGCTGGTGCAATATGGCTTGGGGTAAGCAAGGTTGTTGTCGCGCTTTTCATCGGAGGTTTTGCAATGTCAATGGGAATGTGGTTTGCAAGGATTCCTAAGAAAAGATATATACCTTTCCAAAAAACTTTGATTATTGCGATTGTGTTTTTAACAACTGTCCTTCCTTTAATTCCTTTATTCAAAGCTATAGGACCGCTATACCTGTCCTTTATCGGAGAATATGGAACAACTTACGCTGTTAATTACTCTCTGGCAACCAGCTTTCTTGGAGGGCTGGTTGTTTTCATCTCGCCAGGCTTGAGCAAATCCCTAACAAAAGCAAGAAAAGGAAAAATAATTCCTTTCCAAGGAACCATATTGACACTTTCCTTATTAATTATCTTAGGAATTTTTATCCAGTTTAGCTTGACAAATTTAGGAGCTGGTGTTGCAACCGGATCAGTTGAGCGTTTGTCTCCTAGCGAATTCGAAAAAATTATTCAAAATGAAAGTATTTTTTTATTAAATGTCCATACTCCTTATCAGGGTCAAATTGACGGGACTGATGAAATAATTGAAGACTGGGAAAATATTGAATTATATATGGACAAATTACCTAAAGATACTTCTATTCCAATAGCTGTCTATTGCAGAAGCGGGCGCATGTCAGGAGTTGTAGCTGATGATCTTAAAGCCATGGGTTATCAAAAGATTTATGACCTTGATGGAGGGATGAATGCGTGGGAGGAATCTGGGAGATTGATAATTTAAAATGGAGCCAATAATTTGGATATTGATTGGAATCACAGCTCTGTTTTTTTTGCTTTTAGCATTGAAGAGCATTTTTAATGTGAAAAAAGCCTGTGTAATATGCTTGTCAGTTACACTGGCATGGATTATTTTGTTAATATTATATTTTCTGAATCTCTTTCCAGACAAGATAATAATTGCAATCTTGATGGGGCATACAAGTCTCGGGCTTTATTATATCTTTGAAAAAAGGGTTAGAAAAGGCGCTTTATTATTCAGGCTTCCTCTGTTATTGACTTTTATTTTCGTGATTTATAGCACATTGGAAAAATTTAACCTTAACAGTTTCGTACTATTGGCTGTAATCTGGCTGTTTTTTGCATTAATTTATTTATTCAAATTTAACAAATTCGCAACTAAACTCATAGAATGCTGCAAAAGATGGTGAAGAAAAAAATAAATAAGAATGAAATAGCATTTGTGTGTGAAGAATGTTGTTTAAGTTATAAGGATAAGAAGTTGGCTGAAAAATGTGAGGCATGGTGCAAGGAGAAAAATTCCTGTAACATAAAAATTGCCTGTTATTCTATTGAAAGGAGCCGGGAACAAAATGAAAGGAGATAACTCGGTGCTTTATGGGGTTTTAGCTGGTTTTGGACTTCTGATATTTTATCTTGCAGTAGTTTCAATTTTTCAGGGAGTTGAATTTGCGTTTCTTAATTTAAGGGGCCTTTGGTACCTGGTTTTCCCTCTTGCAATTGGTTTTGGGACACAAATAGGCCTTTATACCTCAATAAAACACACTGCAGCACTTACGGGAACTGTTGCAGGAACAGGTGGAGTTTCTGCAGGAAGCATGGTGGCTTGCTGCAGCCATTTTATCCTAAATGCCATTCCGATTATTGGATTATCGGGAATTGCCTTATTTCTGGCCCAATATCAAAAGGAATTTCTTGGCATAGGAGTCCTGGCAAATATTGTTGGAATAGGAATAATGTTAAATCACAAGAGAAAGATGAAGGAGGGTCTTTGTTAAATGGATAAGAAAATAATTTTATACATCATCATTGGACTATTGGTTTTGGGGTTGTTGTTACTAACTTTGTTTCCAGGAACTATCCAAGCTTGGAAAGACTCTGGAAAATCTGCAGAAGATAAATGTTTTCCAGCTCCAGGCTATACAGAAGAATCATGGAGAGAACACATGTCGCATCATCCAAATATCTACGCAGAGTGCTTGAGCTAAATAAAATAAATTTTCAATCATTCGTTCACGCTTGGTCAAATGAAAGGAGGTGAAAAAGAAATGCCGGAAAAAACAACATTGCATTATGCGCATCCAACAGGGCTTGCCTTAAGCATAACCGCCGGAATAATATACATTATCTGCGTATTGCTAGTATCCCTATGGCCTGTGGAATTCTTGAACTTCTTCAATAATTGGGTGCATGGCATTGACTTGACAAAAATTGCAATAACGCCGCAAATAACAATCGGTGGTTTTTTTATAGGGCTCGTTGAAGTATTATTTGTAGCTTATCTTATGGGAGTATTATATGGCTGGCTATATAACTTATGTGTTATACATTGCAAAAAATACGGATGGATATAAAAATAAATTAATTAAATTGTTTTCAAATAAACCTTTATATAGCTCTTTATAGAAAGAAGCACATAAAACAACAAATCTTTTATACCCTCTTATCAATAAATAGAGATGGAAAATAACAAGAGATTAGGGATCGTTTTAGTTATCCTTTCTTTAATCATAGGGGGGATTTTTATTTATTACATCTCAAATCTTACACAGAAATCCCTGGAATTAGGATGTTTCAATAATCAAGAATGTTCAACAATTGAAAGGGGATTGTCAATTTCTCATATTGCAGTAGGAATTTTTTCATTTATTCTTGCGCTTGGCTTTTATCTGTTTTTCTTCAACAAGGAAAGAATCATTGAGCAAAAAGATTATGATATAAGCAAGCTAAACAAAGAAGAAAAAAGAGTCTTCTCCTTTATCAAAGAAAACAGGGATAAAGGAGTTTACCAAAGCAACATTGTTGAGAATTTTAATTTCCCAAAGTCAAAAGTATCCAGAATTTTAGATAGGCTGGAAGCCAATAACCTCATTGAACGAAAAAGGCGCGGAATGACGAACATTATTGTGCTGAAATGAAAGTGTAAATAGGTGCAAATAGTGCGCCCTTTTTAAAGTGAAACTAGTTCTACGACACCTTTATAAGCGGTTTTTTGTGCTTTATTTAATCATTTTAATCTATGTTTAATGAAAGGAGGTTAAAATGAGCGAAGAAACAGTAACAATAAAGAAAGATACCCTATGGAAATATAGCACTTTTTTACTTTTAGTTGTATTAGTAGTTGGAGCTTTTTTTGTTCTTTCTGGAAACAAAGGAACAGGACAAGTTGCACAACAGCCAACAAACCCAACTCAACAACCTGGAGTAGTTAGCGCAAGTATAGATGACGATCCTGTTCTAGGAGATAAAAACGCTCCTGTAACCATGATCGAATTTTCTGATTTTCAGTGTCCGTTCTGCAGAAAGTTCTGGACAGAAACTTTGCCATCAATAAAATCAGAATATATTGACACTGGAAAAGTTAAATTTGTCTATAGAGATTTTCCATTGACAAGCATACATCCTATCGCAGAACCTGCTGCTGAAGCAGCAGAATGTGTAAGAGACCAATATGGCGAAGATGCTTTCTGGAAAATGCATGATAAAATTTTCCAAGAAGGAAACATACTTGATGGAGGAGATCCACTAACGGGACCTGTAAGAGGAACTGTGCAATTCACTTCTGAGGATTTGAAAGCGTGGGCAAAAGAATTAGGATATAATATAGACAGCTGTCTTGACTCTGGGAAATTCAAAAGTGAAGTTCAAAAGGATTCATCAGACGCTGTTGCTGCCGGAGGGCAAGGAACACCATATTTTGTCATCAACGGAAAACCAGTAAGCGGAGCGCAACCATTCAGTGCATTCAAGCAAGTGATTGACGCAGAGCTTTCAGGATAACTTTTTATATTTTATTTTTTATATGTTTAATACAAAAAGAAAAAATTACAAATGGTGAAAAAAATTAAAATAGAAAAGAAAACATTAATCGCTGTTTTTATTATACTTGGATTTTTGATTTTAATAGCAGGATATTCATTTATTAATAAAAGTAATATTTTGAAGATTAATCCGACAGAATTGGATGGACAAACATTAGAAGCAAAATTTGCAGTTTTAAACAATGCAAACACAAATTTTTGTGCCGGCGCAGATATTTTACAAAAAACCAATGCAGAAAGACTTCAAGGTTCCTGCTGCTCGCCAATGGATTTTCACAGATACGAAGAGCAAGTTGAAGGGTTAAAAAAATATTCTTATATTAAGGAAATTCCTGAAGATCCTTATGACATTTCAAAAGTTTGGGCTGAAAAATTTTTGGACCATCAAAAAAACATTCAATTAACCGAAAAGCAACAACAAGTTTATGATGAAGCAATGAACATGTCTATGGAAGGTGGACCTTGTTGCTGTAAATGTTGGAGATGGTATGCTTTCGAAGGACTTGCAAAATATTTAATTACCGAATATGACTTTGATTCCAAGCAAATAGCAGAAGTCTGGGATTTGGAAGATGGCTGTGGCGGTTCTGGGCATGTTAGTCACGGCACAGAAGTTGAAAGAACAACATTTGAACCTGAGTTTTAAGCTAAAAAAATGGCAGAAAGAACAAGATGCGAAATTTGTAATAGGGAATTCAAAGATTTAGATGGGTTATCTGCGCATAACAAAGCTAAACACCCTGAAAAAATTTCAAAGGAGAAGAAACCCATATTATCTAAAAAAACAAAAAACTGGGGCATCTTCTTCATAGTTGTTATCTTGGCAATTGCGGGAATTGTTTGGCTAATTTCCGGCATTAAAACGCTTCCACCAACAGATATTCAAGGACATGTTGAAGAAAATCCTCCTTCTCATATACTCAAAGAGCCAATGCCTATTACAATTCAAAAACACATGCTTGAACATGCTGATGGAAAAGGAAAGCCAGGAGTCGTGATAAATTACAATTGCAAAGACTATCAATGTGAATCTGGTTTAATAGAAAACCTGGAAGCCTTCGCAGGCAAATATGACTATGTTTATGTGGCACCTTTTAAAGGAATGGACGCAAAAATAGCCTTGACAAAACTCAACAAAATTGATATCCTTGAGGAATATAACGAAAGCAGGATAAAGAACTTCATTGAAGGATTCTAAATGGACTTTAAAAGCATTTTAAGCACATGGAAGATTATTTTTCGCAGTTGGAAATATGCAGTTTTAGCTGTTTTTGTGGCTTTGTTATTTTATTCACTTAACGTTTTTATTAATAATTGGAAAACTTTTTTCTCGTTTTATCCTAACTTGGGTTTTTTTGGAACAGGTAAATTATTTTTTACATTACTGCTTGGCTTTGGGAATACCATAAGACTATCCTCATATGTAAGTCTCATTGCAATAAGCAGCTTGTTTGGTTTGCTTTTCACGTTAATTGCTTATAAGATAAATATTTTAAAAGTGGCATTAGGTAGCGGGGGGATCTTTGCTTCTCTGGGAATTTTTCTTGGAGCATTGGTTCCAGGATGCATAGCATGCGGTGTTGGCTTATTATCTTTGTTTGGATTAAGTGCGGCATTTCTGGCATTTCTTCCTTTTCAGGGATTGGAACTTTCAGTTTTATCTATATTTATCCTTTCTTTTGCAATCTTAAAAACCAGCGATGATATGTGCAAATGCAATATCAGGCTACAAAAATAAATTTATAAACCTAAAAATAAGATAAGATTTATGTCTGTAAAACAATTTGTTAAAGAGTTCCATAACGGCGGAGTTGAAGGAGAGTTAGTCAAAACAGTCTTTGTTTCAATAGTAACATCTTTTGTCTTGCTGGCAATCCTGTACTTTTTAAAACTTAGATATATTGAAAACTTCATACCTAAATATGGGTTTTTCTTGTTTTTTGCGATACTTAGTTATTCTCTGATTCTCCTTTCAGTAAAACATGTTCGTGCATATAAAGAATTTGCCTGCATGTCTGGAATGATGATTGGAATGACAATAGGTACAATTTCAGGGCTTCTTCCTGCGTTTTTTATCGGCTCTACAAACGGCATGTTCGTAGGAATTACTTTTGGGGCGGTTACCGGAATCTTTTTTGGGGCATGGAACGGAAAATGTTGTGGAATCATGGGTGTAATGGAGGGGATAATGGCAGGATTCATGGGTGGTTTGATGGGTGCAATGACTGCATTAATGACATTCAACGATAATCTTAGAGCAACAGGAGTAATTGTTTTTATAATCTCGGCGTTAATTCTATTTGGCTTGAATTACATGATATACAAAGAGGCAAGAGAAACTGAAATGCAACGAAAGCACAAGGACGATGAATTTTTCACAATATTCTGGAGTTTTCTGTTAACTGCAATCACAATATGGCTAATGGTATTTGGGCCAAGGAGCGTGTTGTTCCAATAAGTTTATCATCCCTATAAACAATAATAAATAGAAAATGGCAAAGAATATATTTTACATAGTGAGCATATTTGTCTTAATAATAATAGCCGGCTTTATTTTTTTAAAGGGAGGGGCTGTACAGGAAAATACGAATATCCAGCCGGGAATTATTCAAGGGGAAACACAAAAAGTTGTTTTAAGCCAAGAGGATCTTAATTATAAAGATGTTATTGTAAAAAATGGACAACCAATCTTACTCAGTGCTGACGGTTCTGTTAACGGATGTCTAAGATCAGTGGTGTTCAACATAGAAGGAAGAAGATATTCAAAATATTTGAGAACCACAGAAGACACATTACAGTTGCCTGCACTTAAAAAAGGAACATATACTTTTTCTTGTAGCATGGGAATGGGCTACGGAAAACTTATTGTTGAGTGATTCTAAAAATGAAGAGAATTTTTAAAAGGCCTTACATATATTGGTTTCTTGGAATCTTTTTATTATATTTAATTCTTAATATTTTCATCAGCGGATTTAATGACACAATTCCTCTAATTATTGTTTATGCCTCGACAATTAATTGGGTTAAGCTTGGAATCTCTCTGGTTTTAACTTTAGCCATCGGTTTTTTAGTTGCACTGAATGCTGTTTATATTCATATTTTATACAAAGAGAGAAAAGCCTGCAAGGAAGGCAAGGTTTTTGCTGGGGCGGGAACTGTCGGCGGTTTGATTGTCGGTGTTTGCCCCCTTTGTGTTACAGGGCTTGTTCCTTTAGTTCTTGGATTTCTTGGAATAGGCTTTTCATTTGCCTCTTTGCCTTTCCAGGGAATCGAGATACAAATTTTAGTGGTGATGGTTCTGTTAGCTGGTTTTTGGATTCTAAAGAACAAAAACATTTAAATAGTCATATGTATAAAGTTATCATATGATAAACAAAAACATATTAAAACATGTGCATCATGAGGGATTCAGCGAAGAGGAGCTTTATGGAGCTTACAAACTTTTTTTGGGAACCTTATTCTCAGAGATAAGACTAAAGATTATTAATCTGCTTAGAAAAAGAAAAATGAATGTTTCTGAAATAACGAAGGAACTGCGTCTGGATCAGACTGTTGTTTCCCATAATCTTGCAAGGCTGAAACATCATGGTTTTCTGATATGTGAAAGTGAAGGCAAATACAGATATTATAAAATCAACGAGGAAACAATTAACCCTTTAATGGACTTAATCGACAAGCATATGGGACAGTATTGTATTCATATACTGCATTCAATGAAAGGGAGACAAAACCAAAAATGAAAAATCAGAAAAAAGTTGAATGGATATTAAGAATTGGCATATTTGGAACTTTTTTAGGGCATGGTATTTTTGCTTTGTTAGTTAAGCAAAGCTGGATTCCTTATTTTACTTTTATTGGTATTTCAGAATCTACGGCTATTATATTACTTCCAATTATAGGAATGGTGGATATTTTAGTATCAATTTTCGCTTTACTAAAACCAATTAGAGTAGTCCTAATTTATGCAAGTTTGTGGGCTTTTATGACAGCTCTTATTCGTCCAATTTCAGGGGAGCCAATATGGGATTTTGTTGAACGAACTGCAAATTGGGCCGCTCCCTTAGCTTTATTATATTTAAGGGGGTTTCCAAAAAAACTGAGGGAGTTTTTTAATTAGAAAAATGAAAAAGGCAAAGATAACAATTCAGGGAATGCACTGCGCTTCCTGCGCTTCAAACACAGAGAAAAGCCTTTCCAAGGTTGCAGGGGTAAAAAGCGCAAAAGTTTCCCTTCTTCTAAAAAAAGGATATGTGGAATGCGAAGATAATATCAATGAAGATGAGCTGAAAAAAGCCGTGAAAAGAGCAGGATATGGTGTTAAATCCATAGAATACGAATAAATTTATTGCGAATAACAATGAAAAATCTCGAAAAAACAAATATAAGGTTCTTTAATTTAATAGCAGGATATTATGATTTTTTTTTCGGAAATTGGATAAGAACGACCCAAAAAAGAGCAATTGGTATTATCAAAATAAGAAATAATTCTAAAATCCTTGATGTGGGATGCGGTACAGGCAATTTCTTAAAAATACTTGAAAATTCCAAAAAAAATCTCAGTTTGTACGGGGTGGATGTATCGAAAGAAATGTTAAAAATAGCGAAAGGAAAATTAAAGAAGTCAAAATTGGAAATCAAATCTGTTGAAAAAATAGGCTTTAAGGATAACTCATTTGATTATGTTTTTAGCGTGGATGCATTCCATCATTACTCCAAACAAAATTTGGCTATGAAAAAATTTAATAAAATTTTAAAAGAGAATGGTTGCCTGGCTGTTATTGATTTAAGCTTTGGCTTATTTTTAAATAAAATATTCCAAAAAATTGAGCCCGGCAACAATAAAATGTACTCTCCGGAAGAAATGAGGCACTTATTTAAAATGAATAAGTTTAGAGACGTTAAACAAAATAAGGTTGGGTTATTCACTACCATTACCTATGGAACAAAATAAAAATGCAGCACAAGCATGAAAACCACGAAATGCATGAAATGAAAGAAATGAAAACAGATAAAGGAGAGGAACATGGCCATGACGAACACAACCACGATGCCCCTGTAGAGGACGAAGAGATAAGAGACTGGAAGAAAAAGATGGTTGGCTCATGGATCTTTGCCATACCAATTGCCCTTCTCATGTTCTCAGAGAGGATATTTGGTTTAGAACTATTTGTGCCAAGAGTAACAACAACCATTCTTTTAGCTCTTGGGCTTCCTGTGCTTTTTTTCTTTGGATGGAGCACGATAAGGGGCGGACTTCGCGGATTGTTCACGTTCTATTTTAACATGGACTCTCTTATCGCACTTGGAACTCTTGTTGCTTATTTCACGGGATTGTTCAGCCTGTTTTTTTCAATTCAGGATTATTCCGGAGTCAGTGCTATGATAATGGCTTTTTATATAACAGGAAAGTATGTGGAGGCAAAAGCAAGAGGCAGGGCAAGCCAGGAAATAAAAAAACTTCTTGAATTAGGAGCTAAAAAAGCCAGAATTCTGAAGGGGAACAAAGAAATCGAAGTTGATATCTCTGAAATTAAGATCGGTGACATTCTTGTTATTAGGCCAGGGGAAAAAATCCCAACAGATGGCATTGTTGTTAAGGGAGAAAGCAGTATCGATGAAAGCATGGTTACAGGAGAAAGCCTGCCAACAGAAAAAAGAAAAGGAAGCAATGTGATTGGAGCAACGATAAACCAGGATGGAATTCTCTATGTCAAGGCAACAAAGATAGGAAAAGATACATTCCTTGCACACATAATAAAGCTTGTCGAAGAAGCGCAAAGCGAGAAAGTTCCCATACAAGTTTTGGCTGACAAAATCACGAGCATTTTTGTGCCAGCTGTTTTGATTCTTGCTATTTTGACATTTGGTGGCTGGATTTATTTTACTTCTGACATAAGCAAATCAATTGCAGCAAGTGTAGCAGTTTTAGTGATTGCTTGCCCTTGTGCCCTTGGACTGGCAACTCCAACAGCATTAATGGTTGGAAGTGGAATGGGTTCTAAAAAAGGAATTTTAATAAGAAAAGGGGAAGCCATACAAACAATAAAAAATGTAAAAACCATTGTTTTTGACAAAACAGGAACAATCACGAAAGGGAAGCCAGAAGTTACAAATATATATTCAAAGGTTAAGGAAAACTATCTTTTAGAAATAGCTGCCTGTGTTGAACGTTTTTCAGAGCATCCTATTGCAAAAGCTATTGTCGAGAAAGCCAAACTAAAAAAATTCAGGGAAGTCAAAGGCTTTAAAATTCTGAGAGGGAGAGGTGTTGAAGGAAGAGTAGGCAAGAGCGATATTGTTATCGGAAACAGAACACTGATGAATGAGAAGAAGGTCTCTTTTAAGGATTTTGAAAAAGAAATTGAAAAGTTTGAGTCCCAAGGAAAAACAACGATGATTGTTGCAGAAAATGGAAAAGCAATTGGAATCATTGCTGTCGCAGATGCATTGAAGGAAGATTCTGTTTTGGCAATTGCCTCACTAAATAAGCAAGGCTATAGAACAATAATGATTACGGGAGACAATGAAAGAACAGCTAAGGCTATTGCGAAACAATGTGGTATTTCAGAAGTTATTGCAAATGTTCTTCCAGAAGACAAGGCAAAAAAAGTTCAGGAGCTTCAGAAAAGTGGTTTTGTGGCTTTTGTTGGCGACGGCATAAATGATGCTCCCGCATTGAAACAGAGCAATGTGGGAATTGCCATGGGTTCTGGCACGGACATTGCCATAGAATCAGGAGACCTTGTCCTAGCAAAAAATTCTCTAGAAGGAGTTGTTCAGGCAATAAATCTCAGCAAAGCGACTTTTGGAAAAATAAAACAGAATTTGTTCTGGGCTTTTGCATACAACACGATAGCGATTCCTGTTGCTGTGGCTGGTTTGCTTCATCCTGTTGTTGCAGAGATAGCAATGGCACTCTCATCAATCACCGTTGTAACAAACGCAAATCTTCTCAGAAGAAAGAAGATTTAAAAACAAGAAAGACATATAAGATAAAGATAAAAAATGGTGAAACAAAATCTTGGAAAAGTCGACAGGATTTTAAGATTTGCTCTGGCATTTTGGTGGCTGGGTCCTTGGGTACCATTCTATGCTGCAAGCTGGGCAAATTTGTTAACCGCTGTAATAGGATGGATAGCTCTTATTGAAAGCTTTTTGGGTTGGTGCTTTCTTCACAGAATCTTCAATATAAACAACAAAAATCAATAATAAAATGAAAAAAAAGATAAAAAAATTTATTAGAATAACTTTTGGAATGCTCTTGATTATTGTAGGGATAGCAGGACTTTTTTTGCCAATTCTTCAAGGAGTCGCAATGATAATTTTTGGAATCTCATTAGTTCGTCCTGTCTTATACAGAAAGATAATTAAAAAACTTAAGAAGTTTTATCATAGAATTAGAACAAATGAAACCTAACATGAAAAACGAAACATTAATTTTAGTAATTCTTGGAGCAGTGGTATTAACTTTGTTGTTTACAGGATTTGGATTTGGTGGATATGGGGGAATGATGGGCATGATGTATGGAGGTTACGGCTCTGGAATGATGTTTTTTGGCTGGATTTATGGAATCTTGATTTTTGTGGCACTGATTCTTTTTATAGCCTGGCTTGTGAAACAAATTCAAAAGAAATAATTTCAATTTTTAAGCCATTCATATCCCTTAGATTCTAATTCATCGACCAAATTGCTGGAACCATCATTAACTATCTTTCCATTTAACATAATGCTAACTTTATTTGGTTTAACATACTCCAAAATTCTCTTATAATGCGTGATTATCAACAAACACTTATCTTTGTCCATAAAAGAATTTACACCTCTGGCAACTGTTTTAAGAGAATCTATGTCAAGCCCAGAATCTGTCTCGTCGAGAATTGCAACAATTGGATTTAGAACGAGAAGCTGCAAGACCTCTGCCTTTTTTTTCTCACCGCCTGAAAATCCTTTGTTCAGATAGCGCGAGAGGAATTCTTTTGGAATTTTTAGCTCTTCTGCCTTTTTCTCAAGAAGTTCTTTGAATTCCAATATAGATAACTTGTTTTTATTCAGGGAATTGTAGGCCTGCCGCAAGAAAACAGACAACTTAACTCCTTCTATCTCGACAGGAGTCTGAAAACTCAAGAATAGTCCAAGCAAAGCTCTTTCGTTCGGAGCTAGACCAGTAATATCTATTCCGTTTAACAAAATCTTTCCCTTACTAATCTTGTATCTTGGGTCTCCCATTAAAACATGTGCAAGAGTTGTTTTTCCAGAGCCGTTTGGGCCCATTAAAGCATGGATTTTTCCTTTTTCTAACTTTAAGCTTAATCCTTTGAGTATTTCTTTTCCTCCGAATTCCACATAAAGGTCTTTTATTTCCAGCATTTTATTGGTTATTTCTATTCAGTTGATCCTCTATAAATTTTCTTTCTAAAGGAGATATCTTTTGTCTCAAAGGAAAATTAATTTTTAATTTTCCGTCTAATAACTCATATTCATTAAATCTCCAACATTCTATACCACCAACTTCATTTTTAAAAGCAATGATGCTAACACCCCCATGACGATTTTGATGCCATCTAATATAATTTTTATATGAGGTTCCTAAATACAAAACTCTTCCAACTTCCTCTTCTTTTAAGACCGCTTCATAATTCTGTCCGGCAATTAATTCACTCATCTTATTTCAAGGCTCCCTTTACAGCCTCAAAGCCAAGAAGAGCGCACTTGACTCTTGCTAAATTTAATTTTATTTTTAATAATTCTAAAACCTCTTCTGGCCTGATTTTTTTAACTTCTGAAACTTTCATGCTCTTAATTTTATTTGTTAAAAGGGAAGTTGCAACCAGTGAGATAACGCAGCCACTGCCACTGAATTTCACGTCCTTAACAANCCCCTTCTTTAACTAACAGGTTTACTGTAACTTCGTCTCCGCAGACAGAGTTGTAGCTTGTGTGTTTGTAGCTTGGATTTTTCAGGNATTCCAAAATTGCTTGGGNCTTTTGTACAATTCCAAGATGTGTTCCTTATACATATCTGATGGTATTTCTTCTTCCATTTTATATTTTATTGAATTTTTGCTGGATTTCCTTTAATGAATCAACAAGAGCATCGATATCTTCAAAGGTATTGTAAAATGAAAGGCTTGCCCTGCAGACACCACCTTTTGCATTGAGGACTTCCATGAGTGGCATAGCGCACATATGCCCTGCACGAACCGCAATTTTTTTCTGGTCTAACATTGATGCAACATCGTGCGGATGGATTCCAGGAAGATTGAAAGAAATTATGGGTGCTGAATTTTGTTCAGGGTGATAAATTTTAATGTTGGAAATTTCGTTAAGCCTTTTAAGCACATAATCTTTTAGTTTTTCTTCCCAATCAGCAATTTCATTTGGCCCGATTTTTTTTATATGATTTATTGCCTCTGTCAAGCCAACAGCTCCTGCAATGTTCTGTGTTCCTGCCTCAAATTTTTCAGGGATTTTTGCCCATGTTGCAGAATCTGGGGAAACAGTTTCAATCATACCCCCTCCAAAACCAAATGGTTCAAGCTTTTCCAAAAGCTCTTTTCTTCCGTAAAGAACACCAATTCCGTTAGGTCCCAGCATCTTATGGGAAGAAAAAGCCAGAAAATCACAGCCAATTTCCTTGACATTGACAGACAGATGCTGAATTGCCTGAGCGGCATCTATTACCGTTATTACATTTTTTGATTTGGCAAACTTAACAATTTCCGCGACAGGATTAATTGTTCCGAGAACGTTTGAAGCATAAGTGAAAGCGAAAACAGCTGTTTTATCATTTAATTTAACTTTCAAGTCATTCATGTCTAATGTGAAATCTTTTGTGATTTTTACAAACTTCAACTTAAACCTGTTTCTCTTTGCTAACTGCTGCCATGGAACAATATTGGAATGGTGCTCCATTTCTGTCACCGCTATTTCCTTTCCTTTTTCTATGGTTTGTGAAAGTGTATAAGCTAATAGGTTGAGTGATTCTGTGGTGTTTTTAGTGAAAATTATTTCTTCCGGTAGAGCACCTATGAAATTAGCAACAGCTTTCCTTGCCTGTTCATATTTTTTCATCGCCCTGGCCGCTAAAGAGTAAACTCCGCGGCCGACATTTGCATTATCTCTTTCCGAAAATTCCTTCACTGCATTTATGACACTTGAAGGTTTTTGTGATGTCGCTGCATTATCCAAATACACAAGCCCGAGATTATGCCTGAAAATAGGAAAATCTGCTTTCAGTGCCTTTGCGGTGTTGTTATTGAGTTTCATTTTTATTTTTGTCCTTGTTCACACGACAGAATTTTCAATCTCCATCTCGAGAAGCCTGTTTAATTCCACGGCATATTCAAGAGGAAGTTCCCTTATCAATGGTTCAATAAAGCCGGAGACTATCATTTTTGTAGCTTCCTGTTCTGAAAGCCCGCGGCTCATTAAGTAGAAAAGCTGTTCTTCCCCTATTTTTCCCACAGCAGCCTCATGAGCCACAGAAACGTCATGTTCATCCACTTCCATGCTTGGGAAAGTTGTTGCCTTGCTCTTGTTGTCCAGCATTAATCCATCGCAACGAACGCTGGACTTGCAGCCTTTGCACCCTTGTTTTACTTTTACAAGACCACGATACGCGGTAATCCCTCCGTTCATGCAGATGCTCTTACTAACAATGTGTGAACTCGTGTTAGGGGCAAGATGATAAGCCTTGCATCCTGTGTCCTGGTGCTGCCCTGCATTTGCATAAGCTATTCCAATATAATCTGTCTTTGCTCCAGGCTCCAAAAGTACAGAAGAAGGATAAAGCATAGTTACTTTTGAATTATGCACTATTATCCCGTTAGCTATAAAATTGTGATATTCTTCAACTTCAATATCAAAAGTTGGTTTTATACCCATTTTCTCAATTTTATCAATTCGTGAGAATCCAATTTCCTTATTTACTTTGCTTTTAAAATTAAGCCCGGTTGATGATACATAATTCCTTTTAGTCTTTAATCTATATAATTTAATTTTTTTGACTTCACATTTTAAAGGCAATAATTTTACATTTGACCCATTGAGAGTTATCCTCCAGGAATCCCTAATTTTTACTTTTTTACCAAGAATTCTTGAATCCTTTGCCTTTCCATGCTCAAATATCTTTGACCCCCATAAACCAACCTGAATTCCAAGGAGTTTAACATCCTCAAGAATTTTCTTATTTATGCTGGTTAAATAAACAGAACTGTTAGAAAGATGCCCATCAGAGTCTATATAACCTGCTAGAAAGGATAATATCTGACTCATAGGGAGGGTAAAAACCCAAGAGGGTATTTCTTTAGTACCAGCATTTCCACTAAAACCAATTTTAGTAAATAAATGGCATAAAACTCTTGAATTTATTATAATATACCTTTCTTTTTTTCTGTAACCTCATAATTAAATAATTCTTTTAACAATTTTATTAATTTATTTCTGTAATCTTCTTTTTCATGAGTTGCAATATTTATTTTATTGTATTTCATATCTATATGCCCGTCCCCCAAAATTAGTCCCATTAACCACATAAAATCTTCATTTGTTTCTTTCGGATAATTTATTTTTTTATTGTATAAGTAGGAGGTATTCATCTTAAATGGAGAGTATTGATTTTTACTATCAATTTCTTCTCCAACTTTAATTTCAGGTAGTCTATTGGGTCTTCCCAAATGGGGCAATTTCTTTGTTATTCCGACTAAATCTCCAGTTTTTAATTCTTTTAAAGGCTTCCAAGAAAATTTAAAGAACTTTTTTTTATGGTCTGGTTTATTTTTTTCTCTTATTAGTGTCAAAAATGGATGATTTGAAGACGCTTCTATTTCTCTCCCAGCAGCGCTAAGTTTGTAAATCTCTTTATTTCCACTAAATATTTTATTTTTAACTTTAGATGTCTTTAAGCTATTTGTATTTTCATCCCAGGCATAAACTTTATCTCCTTCCTTCAAGTTTTTAATTTCTATTGGACCGCCTGGATTTGTAAAAATTTTTGAATTTCCTGTGAGACAGCCTGTGTTTCCATTCACCCATTCCATTAAACCATTCTCATAGACAACACCGCGCTTTGTATTCAGATTGTAGACATTTTTGCTCCAGTTTTCAATGCTGGAGTAACGGACACGGGCATTTTTTAAAACATGAATTTCAACGCAGCCGGCATGCAGCGAGTTCTCGGAATATAATGGAGCAGAGCAGCCCTCTATGTAATGGACTTCAGAGCCTTCATCTGCAATTATTAATGTGTGCTCAAATTGCCCGCCTTTTTTTGCGTTCATCCTGAAATAAGCCTGCAGAGGCAGGTCAACTTTAACTTCTTTAGGTACGTAAATGAAAGTCCCGCCTGACCAGAAAGCTCCATGAAGCGCTGTAAATTTGTGGAGATTCACGGGAATGCAGGTCGTCATGAAATATTTTTTGAAAAGCTCGGGATATTTCTGTAATCCAATGTCGCAGTCAAGGAAAACAACTCCTTTATCTTCCCATTGCTTTTTCAGCTTGTGATAGACAACCTCTGATTCATACTGGGCGCCAACTCCTGCCAAAGCCTCTCGCTCAGCTTCTGGAATTCCAAGTTTTTCATATGTCTTTTTAATATCTTCTGGGACATCAGCCCAACTTTCAGAGTTCTTTTTTGCCTCCGGCTTTATGTAAAGATGTATGTCTTCGAGATTTAAGTCAGAGAGGCTTGGACCAAAGTTAGGCATCGGCAATTCTTTAAAGAAATCCAATGCTTCCAATCTTCTCTTAAGCATCCATTCCGGCTCCCCTTTATCTTTTGAGATTTGGCGAACCAACGCCTCAGATATTCCCGCTTCTGCCTTGAAGACAAGTTTTTCAGGGTCGCTATGGTCATAAATATCCCTGGTTATTTTTAATGATTGCTTTTCCATATTCTGAACATTTTCAAGAATTATTTAAAGGTTTGGATTAAGATTCAGTCAAGGCCAGAGTCCAAACAAAGCATCAAGAGAAATACTTCCTGCCCCGACAAATAAAAGAACGATAGCTGCCCCGAGCAAAATTAAATCAAATTCCCATCCTGTCTTATCCATTGCAGAGAAAGGGATATTCCACTTGAACATTTTATGGAACAGGGCGCCAAGCATGACTATTGCAACAAGTAGAGCAGCGATTTCTGTATAAAATCCCAGGATTACAGCCAGACCAGAAAGAAATTCAACAAGTCCTAAAAGAACAACAGAGCTGGAAGACCAGCCCATTCCCTTTGCCATTGTCCTTGAAGCAGTTAATTTTGGCATTCCGTGATAAATGAATATGATTCCAAGAAAAAATCTCAATACTAAGAGTCCAACATCACCAAGTCCTTCAAATAATAACATATCTTACATATTAAAAATAGATATTTAAAGTTTTCTAAGTTTAAGTCTGGAAGTTGCTAAAATATTTTTATCATTAAAATTAGTCTATAGTCACTCTTTCTTACTAACAACTTTATTTACATCCTTTATCATCAATTGCATTTCCTCGTCAGATATGCCGTGCATCGCTGCTCCGTCTTCCATTGTATCAAGGTCAGAGAAGTGGCAGTTGACGCAGTGCAGGCCGTAAGCCATCAAAATCTCTGCCGCTTCCGGGTTCTTTTCCAATAAATCATTGATTAAAGTAGTTTTGGTTATCTGATTCATGTTTTTTATTTGTTATTGCAGATTAAAAAATTTGATGTTGGTCGCTGATTGGGCAACAGAATTATTTCC
This sequence comes from Nanoarchaeota archaeon SCGC AAA011-D5, assembly GCA_000405225.1. Classification (GTDB taxonomy): domain Archaea; phylum Nanobdellota; class Nanobdellia; order Pacearchaeales; family GW2011-AR1; genus ASMP01. Next base: position 257,594 of record ASMP01000001.1, read on the forward strand.
TGGCATTCAAAAAATGCTCGTTGACCTTGTCCCAGTTTATCACGTTGAAGAATGCATCGACATATTCTGGCCTTCTGTTCTGGTACTTCAGGTAATAGGCATGCTCCCAGACATCTATTCCTAAGATAGGCATCATGCCGTTGCTTATTGGGTTATCTTGGTTTGGGGTTTTCATTATTTCCAGCTCGCCTTCCTTGTTAACGACAAGCCAAACCCATCCGCTTCCGAAAAGAGTTGTCGCCGCATCCTTGAAAAGTTCTTTGAAATTGTCAATTCCCTTGAATTTTTTGTTTATCGCCTTAAGGATTTCTCCCTTTGGTTCGACGCCTTTCTTTAAAACCTGCCAGAAAAAGCTGTGGTTCACGTGGCCGCCTCCATGGTTTCTCACAGCTGTCCTGATGTCTTCTGGAACCACAGGAAGATTTTTAATGAGGTCTTCGGCAGAATTTTTCTGGAGCTTTGGATATTTTTCAAGAGCCTTGTTCAACTTGTCAATATAAGCCTGGTGATGTTTTGTATAATGAATTTCCATTGTTTTAGCATCTATGAAAGGCTCTAAAGCATCATAAGAATATTGGAGCTTTGGCAGGCTAAACATGAAAAGGTAAAAAATTCCTTTTTTATAAAATTATCGGTGGCAGGGGCTTTGGAAACAGAATTGCCTAACCCAATTAAAAGCAAACGCCCGGACTAGGAATTGAACCTAGATGTCCGCGAGGACCGCGGGTTCGAGCCGCGTGCAATAACCACTCTGCCATCCGGGCAGATGAAAATATAAAAAAAGAACACTTTTTATATTCTATCTCACATCTGGAAAAATCTTTAAATAGTATTGCTCTCTCTAATATTAAAGATGCCATCAGAATCAGAAGAAGAGCGCAAAACATTAACATTTACTTATGAAAGCATTCGTGACGGTGGGTCTAAAAGAGAAAAACTTCTTAAAATAGAACTTGACGGAACCTCTCTAGACGGCCGGCTGATTAGCTTAATCTCTTTAATATCAAATGGAAATTCTGGTGTAATTCCAAGTGTTGAAGAGTTAAGGATGATGTATGATATAAAGTATCAATATACAAACTAAAAGACAGTATGCGCTGTCCGAGAGCCGATTAAAAGTGTTCGGTTCTCTTTTTAAAGATTTGCGGAATAACCGAAAAATAGAACCCTAAAAAGTTTTTACAATTTGGTTACATATTCATTGAGCTTGACAATAACCTTATTATGAAAGCCGTCATTTATTGTGCAAAGTTTTTTCTTTATAATGGCATGATGTATAGTAAATATTCTATGCGGTCTAACAAAACTTTTAAATGGCAAAGTTCCAGATTTAAAATCTTCTTTTTTAATAAGTAAATCTTCTTTTCTGGAATTCTTTGTCACGAGACAACAAATCCTATCTTCTGTTTTATTTATAAGATAATTGGATATGATTAAAGCAGGTCTTTGTTCGCTCGCGCTTAAATCTGAATATGGAAATGGAATCAGAACTATGTCTCCTTGGTTATACACCATTCCATGCCCCGTCTTTTTTGTTATTCCAATCTTTTTTTAGAACATTCTCTGAAGCCAACATTGTAAGAATGCTTTCTTTGTCAGCGCTTTTATCTAACATTTCTAACTCCTCAATTCTCTTTTTTATTAATTTTCTAACAAAATCGCTCCATCTAACTTCCGAGTATTTACGCATTTTTGTATACACATCATCATCAATAGAAAGGGTTATATTTGTCATGACTTAATAAGTGATATCACTTATTTAAACTTTTCTGCTCTTCGATTAAGAGTAGTCAGTTCTTGTAGATTTCATTTAAAACATCGGGCAACCCGAAGATCACCAGGGATTATGTTATTATAAGATGTGTGCGAGAATATTTAATCCTTTTGGTTAAAGAATGTATGCGCTGTCCGCACTCCGATTAAAAGTGGTCGGTTCTCTACCTTTTAATAAATATACAATTTTCTTAAAAACCTCTGTCTATTTGTTTGTTTTCCTATAAGAATCTATTATTTTCTTTGCATCTTGTTCTGACAAATCTATTTGAACCACTTTCCCTAAACCATCTTCACTATAATCAACTGCTCTTTGATTTCTTTGATTAATAAAATTACCATTTACATCAACATAAACTTTCCAATTATCATACTCTGATGGTAAGGTTCTATCAAAGCCAGCAGTTTTCATAAATGATTTATAATCCATTCCAAGACCATTAATAGTGTCTTCTAAAATTTCTCTTTTTAAATCAACTTGTTCTGCTTCTGTTCTAAATCTAGGTTGCCCTAGTGAGTAAACGTCAGATGATTTTGGTCCCATAAAAAGCATTGAAGCAATCAGAGGCATAGCTAATAGTGGAACAATGTATGCTGGAAACCCTTTCTTTTTCTTATTGTTTTCTTCCATGATTTTTAAAGAAAAATGAACTTTATAAATGTTTCTATATTGTTACTACTTAAGAGTAAACTCATGCGCTGTCCGAGAATCGAACTCGGGTCACCTCGTTCTTGCTTTGCTATCTTCTCTTGAAGGAGAGGTTGTCTCCTTAAGGAAGGTGTGTGAGAGGAAACCTTGGTTTCCTTCATTGGCAACGAGATATTCTACCATTAAACCAACAGCGCTTATTTTACAGAACTCTAAGCTGTTTTTAAAATTTTAGAAGAAAACCAAAATAAACGAAAAACTTATAAACTATAGATCCCATAGTTGCTATAGATTAACATGGATATAACAACAATTCAGCTAAGCAAGGAAATGAAAGAAAAGATAGCCTCTTTTGGATTGAAGGGAGAAAGCTATGACAAAATTATTAGAAGAGTCTACTCTCTTGCAGTAAAGGAACAACTCAGGCAATTTCTGATGTCTGAAGAAGGAACTATCTCAATTGAAGAAGCCAGAAAAGAGCTGGATAAGAAATGGCCAAGGTCCAAATAGTTCTCTCTTTATTTGAAGAAATTAAGAAGAAATTTAAAGGAGAATCTCATAAAATTATTGATCTTCTGGAAACTTTGGAAAAAAATCCTTACAAGGGCAAATTATTGGGTAGTGTTGGCGGGATTGTAATCAAAGAGTTAAAATACAAAAATTTCAGATTTTATTTCATTACAGATGGCTATAAATTGAAAGTAATGGATGAATCTAATCTGGTTGACTTATTGATAACTTTTGTAAGGATGTCTGACAAAAAAGACCAACAGAGGACAATTAATGAAATCAGAAAAATACTAGCCTATTTTGGTCCAGAAGGATTTAAATAAAAATGGTTAATTTAGTTATTTTTTAGCCGGCGTTTTTTCTTTCTTTTTCTTAAACTTAATCAAATCTTTCTTTGAATTAAAAACTCCAGAGTCTAGGAACTCAATAGGTCTTTCTTTTCCGTTCCTGTAGGTTGCTTTTACATTTCCGCTTCTGAAAATTCCAAGTTTTCTTAGCACCTCAATAAATTTCATTTTACCTCCTTTCCTATACTTCTTCAAATGGCCCAGACTTGAATAAATCTCGTCAAGCCCATTAACTTTAGTTAATGGTCCTGGCAGGGATCGAACCTGCTCTTCCTCGGTGTAAACGAGGTGTTCTGCCATTAGACTACAGGACCTTGAAATTTATAATTTTGGAATGCTTTTAAGTTTTTGGTTCAGGAAGCTTTATAAAAACGTTTATAAGTGTAAAAGCGTGTTTTCAATTGTAAAATGACCGACAAAGCGAGACATGCTGAAAGCAAAGAAAGAAAAAAGGAAGAAAGGGACCAAGTTCAGGAAATCCCGGGAATGAACCTCGATACAAAGTATTCTGCAAAAAAACCAATTCTTCCCGAGGGAACAGAAAAGCTCCAAAAAGAAATGGAGAAGGCAAAAAAAGAATTTGACAAAATAAAGGCCGCAATTGTGAAAAAATATCCTTTTGTCCAGGCAATAGGGATAATTGCTCCCCAAGCTGTAAAGCTATTAATAGAAGATGAACTTGGCGAAGGGATTCCGACTGAAGAACTGGGAAAGTTGCAGAAAAAAACCCATCTTTATATAGTTATTCCTGAAGATAAATTCAAGGAAATTCCCAAGCTGAAGAAAGAACTGATTTCCGAAATTGACAAACTGAAAAAAGATGTTTGGCTCTACCTAAAAACTCCAGTCGATATCTGGGAAGCATGCCTCGACAGCAAGTTTGAGCTTGTTTCTGCAATAGGAATGTCTTATCCTTTGCATGATAAAGGAATACTCGAGGCCCTGAGAGTTGCAGAGATTCATAAGGCTCTTGTCCTCCAGAAGTTTGACAAATATGTTGTTTCTTATGTCATCGCGGGAAGCATAGTTAGAGGGGACACCATCAAGGAATCTGACGTCGACTCTTTCATAATAATAAACGACACAGATGTGAAGAGAATGCCCCGCCTTGAATTGAAAGAAAGACTGAGGAGCATGATTTTACAGTATATTTCAGAGGCAACTGCACTCGCTGGCTCAAAGAAAAACATCCTTAATGTGCAAGTCTACCTGCTGACTGATTTTTGGGAGAGCGTTAAAGATGCCCATCCTGTTATGTTTACTTTCATCAGAGATGGAATTCCATTGTATGACCGAGGAACTTTCCTTCCCTGGAAAGCCCTGTTGAAGATGGGCCGTTTGAAACCATCTCCGGAGGCAATAGACATGTTCATGTCAATGGGGGATAAGGCAGTAAAAAGGGCAAAACAAGCCCTGCTTGATATTCTAATTCACGATATTTACTGGAGCATCACGACTCCGAGCCAAGCCCTGCTTATGCTTTATGGACTTCCTCCTCCAACTCCAAAGCAGACTGCCAGCGACATGAAGAAAATATTTGTCGATAAGGAAAAAATGCTCGAGAAGAAATATATTGCCATCCTGGAAAATATAATCCAATTATATAAGGATTTTGAACACGAAAAACTTAAGGAGATCAAAGGAGCAGAGTTAGACAAGATGATTCAGGACACAGAGGATTACCTGAAAAGGCTGCAGGAATTGAGGAAACAGATAGAGAAAAGAGCCCAGGAAAAAACCATAGAGCAAATTCACAGGGATATATTCAGTCTTCTGGAAGCTATTTCTGGAAAAAAGACGCAGGGAGAAACCATAAAAAATTTTGAAAATCTCGTTAACGTGGGAAAGTTTACACAAAACCACCTTAAGATTTTAAGGGATATCATAACTGCAAAAACAGAATTCAGAAAAGGAAAGCTGGATTCCAGAAAAGTTGATGAAGCCAGGAAAAACGCTTCAATACTTATAAATGACCTGATAGACTATTCCCAGAGAAGCGACATGGTAAGCATGGAAAAAGGAAGGATGAGGCTCAGATACCAAAAAGACGGAAAAACAATGAATGCAGAGATTCTCCACTGCAACGGAATCAGTTTTCTGTTTGAAGGGGAAAAAATAAAAAAGCTCACGGACAAAATAGAAGATTCCAGCATGAAAGAGGTTTCAGAGTGCATAGGGCACCAGAAACTTTCAAAATCCCTGGAAATAAATCCAAGGGTTTTTGAGCTGGTGAGAAAACAGCTCGGGGATTTCGAGATAATTTTGTAAAAGTTCTTCTTAATAGCAAGTAACTACGTCATTAAAACGGGAAAATTTTGCCCCCAAATTTTGTAATTCTTCTAACATTTTTTTAAATTCCTCCAGTCTATTTTTATCTAAAACTATTGGATTGTTTATATTTGTAGCGTATTCTTGAGGGTGAATGTTTACTACACATATATTAGTTTTTTCTAAACTTTCTTTACATTTTGAGATTATTCTTTCTGTAGGAACTATCTCACTAGTAGTATAATAATAAGTATAAGCAGTCTGTCCTATCTCTGCAATCTTCTCTCCCTCTCTTAATATTCCCTCTTTGCCAGAGATAATTTTGAAATAGCTTGATATAATTTCTCTTGACGATAAAGAAACCTGGTTATAAGGGGGAATATAAGTTACAGGCAAAACACCTAAAACTTTCTGTATCTTGCCATATCCTTCTAATAAAGACTCTTCTGATATATTTTTATCAGTTTCGTTATGATAAACTCCGTGTTGTGCTATTTCAATAGAAGGATTTGTTTTTATTTGCCGAAGATATTTAATCATATTTTTATCTTTTTCTAAATCTGTTGGTATTACTCCTAAAGTAACAGAAATATTTCTGTTTAATATTTCATCCACTAATGGCTTTGTTAATTTAGAGTAAGCTCTTACATCATCCATCCTGAGGATTATAGTTGGTTCAACAGCGTTTATACGGCAAGAGTTACTTTCTGTTTGATTGTAAGTAATTGTTTTATCATTATTAAGAAAATTAAAATAAAATGCTCCATAAAAAAACTGAATAAAATAAAGGTAGAAAACAATAGCTATAAAAAATATGGAGAATACTCCTGCTATAACATCTTTAGTTTTTTCTCTCATCTTGTCCCCCAAGCTGTTTCTTTAAGTGTAAAGGCCGCATACCAAAATAGCCACATTACCCAGAACTCATTTAAAAATCCATACAATACACCATAATAACCCCTTCTTCCGGGACTTCTGACAAAGGCGTAAATATAATGTAACATAGCCACAAAGACTATCATTATTACAAAACTAAGGAAACTATAATTTCCTGTGATGAGCATGCCAAAAGCTAAAAGTTTTGCAACAAAACCCATTAAAAAAATTATCCAAAACCATACAAATTCTACTTTCATAAAAGGATTTAATCTATGTAGAAACTTCAATAAATAATAATTCTCTCTAATGAAAGACTTTTTCCATCTTATTTGTTGTTTAGTAAATTTTCTAAATGTTTCTGGAACATTAGTCACACAAAGGGCATATTTTGAAAATTTAACTTTATATCCGTGCTCTAACATTAACGTTGTTAATCCTCTGTCATCTCCATAAGTGCATTTTTGTCCTAAGAATTCTTGATTTATCCATCTGTCTAAATACTTCATTAAATACTCTTTCCTGTAAGCTGAAAATGGACCTGAGCAACAAGTAACCCCGTGGTAAGGTGATTGTGATGCTTTTTCTATGTGAAAAGCCAACCAATATCTTGCCCATTGAATTTTAGTCATAAGAGTTTTATCTTTGTTTAATACCTGTATATTTCCTGAAACTGCTCCCACCCTTTGATCTTGAAAAGGAGCCATTAATTCCATTAAAGAATGTCCATTTATAATAACACTATCAGAGTCCATTGTAACTACAAAATCGTTGGTAGCTTCTTTAAATCCGACATACATTCCCCATCTTTTCCCTCTATTTTTTTTAAATTTTATTGCTCTAAAATGATATTTTTTCTGTAACCTTTTTATAGTTGCCCAAGACTCTTTATTTTTACTTCCATCATCAATAACTATTATTTCTTTATTTGGGTAAGTATTATCACATGCAGAAACAATGCACTTCTCTAAATCCTGAGGTTCTTCATTATAGCAGGGGATTATAATTGAAATTGGGGGGGGAGATTGCTTCTTTTCTTCCTTTTTACATGGCTATTTAACTCAATTGTTGAATAAACAACTGAAAAAGAATACCTATACATTAGATATCCAAATGTCAAAACTGCATACACTAAGATGAATATTATCAATATTTTTATCCATTCCATTATCACACTTCCCAGAGGATTATTTATAAATGTTTCTATTTTGTTACTACTTTAAAAGAACATCCCCTTACCCTAAACCGATTGAAAGTGTTCGGTTGGAGAATTAATCTAAATAAATTTTAATTAATTACCAATTTTTACCCCATGCAACCTTTCCGCTTCATCTTATGCAACCTTTTCGTTTATCCCACACAACCTTCCGGCATAGCCATGCATGATGCTTCTGGCGTAGCCACCAAGTCCAGACATCCTGCTAAGACACTTAAACCATACTTGTCTTGCAAAAGGCCTATTTTGTCTGTTGACGCGATTTTTATTAGTAACCCAGACAGGCATTTTTTCTATTCCAAGGTTTCTTAAAAATTCTCCGTAAGCCCTTGCTTCTTTCTCCCCACCGAAAGCATAAACAGTTAATTGCTCTGAATCAAACCTGTCTGTTGGTATCTCAATGTTTTCCTGTGGAAAATCAATGGAATTAACAAGTGCCTGCTCAATCTGCTCTTTGGTTGGATAAAATTCTTCTCCTTTCCTATGTGCTTCTGTTGCCTCTCTTGAATTCTGGATCATTGGAGAATATGGTGTCAAGAAAGCGCCTTCATTTGGAACATAAATAACTCCTTCTCTTGTCCAGTTCCCGTTTCTTGATATAAAAGAATGCGGGCCTTGCTGTATTCTTAGCCTTGCGTTTTCAGCCAGAGAAATAACTTCATAGCCTTGCTTTGTCAAAGTGTTAAAAGCCACATTAAATGGAGCATAGACTACTGCTGATTCTATTCCTGTTGGCATTATGTCAGCATTGAATTTGTGTTCTGTTTGTGTATTCATGGTTTTTCCAGAAATATTGTATTTATAACTCTTTCTTTTTATAACTACTTTATAAAAGTAACGAAAATGTGGAGATATGCGAAGGGAGTTTTTTTAAAAACATCTCAAAACCTTTAAAAACTATTTTTTCAGTTAATTAATTATCATGACACACGGAAAAGTTATCCAGTTCAGGAGAGGCAAAACAACGATTCATGAAAGGCACTTTTTGCTGGAAGTTGAAGGAAGCAAGAACAGAAAAGAGGCAGAGAAGTTTGTGGGAAAAGATGTTTCCTGGAAATCTCCTGCGGGAAAGATAATCAGGGGCAAAATCACAGGGCCACACGGAAACAAAGGCCTCGTAAGGGCGATTTTTGAGCGCGGGCTGCCGGGACAGGCAATTACCACAGAAATTGTTGTAAATCAAGGAGAAAAAAGATAAAATGGCAATCAGAAAAGCATCATCATACACCAAAATGCACGTTGTTCCCTACACGAGAATAAGCAGCGTTAAGGGAAAGGCTTACATCAAGACTGTTCCTCCGCAGGCCATTGTTAAATTTTCAATGGGTTCCTGGGCCATATTCAAAGAAGGTAAACTTCCTCACACTCTAACTTTGGTTTCTGCGGAAAGCGCCCAAATAAGGCACAATGCCCTGGAGGCAAGCAGACAATACATCGACAAACAGCTTAACACAGATTTTTCCGGACAGTATTTTTTCAGGGTTATTCCTTTTCCCCACCATATACAGCGGGAAAACAAAATGCTTACAGGAGCAGGCTCTGATAGAATGCAGACGGGAATGCAACTGTCTTTTGGAAAATCAGTCGGAAAAGCAGCACTTGTGAAAGAGGGCTCGAAAATCTTCATGATTGCAATAGCCACGGAAAAGGCTTCCCAAGCAGTAAGGGAAATTCTTAGGAGAGTCAAGCCAAAACTTCCCTGCAAAACAAAGATAATTTACGAGTTTAGGAAGCCAGAGATGGTTATGGTTTAGGGTGGGGAATTTGAGAGATTGGCTTAATATAAAAGCAGGATAGCCTTACTCTATTCTTAAGCAGTTTTTTATATTAACTACACAATAGTAACAAAATAGAAACATTTATAAAGTTTGTTTTTCTGGGGAAAACATGGAAAAAACATTTAAATTGGAAGGGGAAGAGTTTCAGTATCCTATTTCATATAGCAATGCTACAGATACTGAAAGAAGAGAATATAGACAAGCTGTAATTAACTCTTATCTACAAAGAAAAATGGAGGCTAAACTAAAAAATTTGCCTTTTAGGGAAAAAGCACGAAGATATTTTAAAAATGCTGGTTTAGAATTTTTAGCTTCTACAATTGAAGGATTATCTTTCCCTCTCCTTTCGGGAGGACTAAGAGTAAATTGTGATGAACTTAGAGAGAGAAAAGAAATTACATACTTGTCTTTCACATCAGCAATGCTCGAGAAATGCTTTCCCAAAAGAATAGTTCACTAAACACAAAATAAAATGGCAAACAAAAAACCAGTACAATTGGAATTTGAGAAATATCAGCATGGTGCATCAGCTGCAAGGCTTTTGGCATCTGAAGACAGCGCAAGATATGCTCCAAGCGCGCTTGAAGTTCTCGCAGGAAAAAAAGGGCTTAATCTTGGAGAAGAGGCTTTGGGATTTGTAAGGGGAACACAGGCTTCTGAAGAGGGTGTTAAGACAGCTATTAATGTTTATGCCGGAAAATTCGAAGAGAAAAGGGGAAAATACAGCCCTGCCCAATTAGTTGACTGGTATAATCCTATTTTAGGCGGCCTTGGCGCTGATTCAAGGAACAAAATAGCAAACTATCTTGGGAAATATAAAGAGTCTCTTCAGGATATAAGGGACAATGTCAACGATGCTCTTAATACTCTTGACAAAAAGGCGAAAAAAGGCAAGTTCACCCAGACTCAAATAAATCTGGCCCAGGATATATTAAAGAAATATCAGGAAGTCTTGAATGTTCTTGGAATACTTGACAATTACAAGTTTGAAACTTTGAGGCCTGACGCAGTCGATGCGGCCAGAAAACAAGATCTTGAAAATCTGGCTTCTAGGCTTTGAGTAAAGATACCCCGATGCAGAGATATTCCAAGTAAATAATGTAGAAGAAGTTGATTTCAATAAATTGAAGAAGTTTAACCCCCAACCTTTTTATAGGAATTCTATTACAAGAAGATTCTAGACTATTGTGAAATTAATACCTCTTTGAACAGCATTCCCAGCCTTGTCTAACATATTTATGATTAGATGGTGTTCTCCTACTCTAAAACTTTTACTAGACTCACAAATTTCATCTTTTAATCTTGAACATAACCTAATTTCTCTTGGTCTTGAGTCATTCAAATCCATATAATTAATCTCTTCAAGGTTCTTTTCTGTTACATTAAAGAAGAATTGAACTCTTCTTTTGTCTATAGAGAAGTTAAATGAATTTATTATAGGACTTATTGTATCAATATTTATTTTTATAGCTCTGTTCTCATCAAAATTTCCTGCTATATCACTTAAATTAAACCAATATTCTATAGTTTTGTTATGGAATTCAGTTAAATCAACTTGACTACTGCAAATATATCTATTTCTATCTAAAATACAATCTTTACTTATGTTGATTTCTTTGTATTTTATATTATTTCCATAGTAAATCGTTAAATTTGTAGGATTTTCTTCTTGAAATTCAATATAAAATGTTCCATTGGAAAACTGTCTAACTCTTGGCTCTGTTTTGGAAATTCTTGGGTCTTTACTATCAACAAACATGTTTAAATTGACAAGAGAAATTTGGCTTCCATTTACAGCATAAATGCTCAAGTTATGTTCTCCATCATTTAATGATAAAATTTTGATTCTTTCATTACCAAATTCACTACAATCTCTGCATAGGCTTCTATTTCTAGGTCTTTCTTTAGAATTATCTCTAAACAACAACTCTTCAACATTAAATGATGTTGTTATATTAAACTTAATTCTTCTTTCATTAAAAACAGATTTATTAGGTTCTATTAAATTAATAACTGATAACTCACAATTTAAGGTATCATTTTTATCAATTAAACTGTCACAGTCATTGTCCTTTAAATCATCACAAATTTCTGCGACTTGGATAATTTCTTCTTGAGTTGCTTTAAATTTTCCTTCTATACAACTTCTTATTTCAATTTGGCATTCTCCAACATCACTTCCATTTGAGATATTTGCAATATCATTATCTACTATTCCGTTGCAATCGTTATCTAACCCATCACAAATTTCCAAATTCGGCTCTTTAGGAATGGCATTACAAGTTGTATCTGATCCATTTAGACTACAAATCATTGTTCCGTTATTTCTACATTCTCCGATACCTGCAAAGCATATATTTCCTTTATCAACAAATACTTCATCAACCTCAATATTACAATTATCATCTATTTCGTTACACATTTCAGTAGCTCCTGGATTTATAATGGAGATATTATCGTTACAATCTAAATCTGACGATGTTAATTCTTGTAGAATTTTATGAAGATTTAGTCTTTCACAATTTTCTTTTATAGTCCCTTCTGAAAAACCATCATTATCATTATCTAAATACCATTTTTGTCCTGGAAATTCTTTATTATCAGAATCGTCACAATCTGATCCGCCAATAACTTTAATATCAAATTTATCATCGTCTTCATCTAAATTTATTTTAAGAAAATTAACTGACAACTTATTTATATCAACAAATTGATTATACATTAAACTATTTATTAATATATTGTATCTTCCAAAATTCATAAGCGTTGTAAAATCTATTCTTTGTCTGGTTATTATCCCAGATTTATTAATAAAAAACCACCTTGACGTTATTTTATTTTGTTCTAATTTCAAATTATTAGAATTTCCAGATGACAAAGATACATTTTTTATTTTTATTTCGGAATTTTTTATTTCTAATACCATTGCTCCTTTTCTAGTTATAGTATCTCCTAAATTTCTATAAAAAGCTTCTTTATTTTTATCAATTATTTTATCTGCACTATCTTTGCTTAAATTATTTGAAAAGAAGAGAGTAGTGAGTTTGCCTGCTGTTGAACTATCTCTTATACTTGATGCAACAGCATGAAATCTATTAATGACGGCAAGTGGATAATTATATTGTAAAAGATGTGCATGTATTGCAGAAACTACTCCATCATTAACTTCAAAATGATTAGATAAACAATAATCATCTCCTCCAAGTCCAATTATAGTATCCTCTGCTATCTTATTTCCTGCAATAACAAGGTAATCAACGCTTTCTTCTAAATTATTGTTCAAATTCCAAGTTAAATCGCTTCCAATTTGAAAATCTCTAGTTGCTTCACTATTTCCATTTAGCTTATATTCCTTAATAAATTCGTCACACTTAGGATGTTCAGAACTTAAATTTATATCTGTTATTCCATCTACAATATTAGCAAAATAACTACCATACAAAGGAGGAGCAATCATGACAAATTTATCTATATCTTCTTTATAAAAAACGGGATTTCCGTTTTTGTCTATTGCAAAGTTTTCTATATATGTTCTAATCGCTAAGCCACCCATGCTATGAGAAACAATATCAACCTTATCTACATTATATCCTTTGTCCAGTATATCATTTATTGCTTTAGAAATTACCCCACCGTTCTTTTTATTACTTAAGTTAGCTGGAGCATATTGCAATCTCCAAACATCATAGCCTTTATTCTCTAACTTTTTTAATTCGGCTTGTAAGTCTCCCCACTCTTTATCTCGGGTATTAATTAAATCTGCATCGTTACCCCAACCATGAACCAACAATATTGGTCTATCATTAGGATTTATTTCATCATCTACAAAACGAATAGGGTCTATAATCGTTATACCTCCTTCGAAGTGTCCATGATAAACTCTATAATCTGGATAGTCGGCTCCAATAGCAAAAGCATTAACAAAATCAGATATAAAGACAAAAGAGATTAAGACTAGAAAAAATAAAATAATTCTACTCCTCATTGTGGTAACTATCTTGTAAATATCCTATTTAAGTATTATCGTATTTAAGAAACTTTTTATGATGATTCAAAAAATAAAAGATATCTTTCTCACTATATTTTAGTATTCTACCCATCTGTTACAATAAAACAGATAAAAAGAAAAAAAGCCGAACTTAATTCTTACTTAAAAAAATAAAATCTCTAAAATTATTCAATCAAGTCCTTTACGAGATTGGCCATTGTTTCCAAAAAATCCTCGGCACGATCCTGCCAAGCATCTATCTCAACGCCTTTCAGGCTTTTTATTTCCCCATGAGCTATTTTTTTGTGAAGAAAAAGCAAATCACGGTACCATATAACATATTTCATTTTCAGTTTTCCCGCATCAACAAAAGTGTTTTTCAAATCAACTGCCACATGCTCGGGAGATGCAGGAGGAATGTTTGCTGCAATAAGGGCTGCATGCGCAGAGTCCACCATGGCCCAGTACAAACCCTCTATGGCATTTAATTCAGAAATCTTGCTTCTCATAATGTGCAGGGGAGCTCTTTGCAAAGCACTGTAAATTGCTTCTGGAGTGGATTTTATTTTCCCCTTTAAAAGGAGGCTTTTGAGAGGATTGAAAAATCCCGCAAGGTCTATCATTGCTTCCCCATACCTAAGAACATTAAGCACAACAGGATCTCCTCTCATCAAATCTTCCCACCATGTGCTTAATTTGACTGTGTTTATATGCAGACTCTGTCCGTATGGATTCGCTTTTATGAGTTTTCCAAGCTCTTCACGGTACCACGCAATCAGCTCCTCGTCCCAATTTACAGAAACATCGTCAAGAAGAATTATTATATCAATGTCAGAGCCTGTAACTGTGGTTTGTTTTGCCGTCGAACCGAAGAGAATTATTGATTTCACGAGCTTGTCAAATTTTCTGTAAGCCTTAGTTGCAAAGTCCATTGCTATGTCAGACTCTTTTTTCAGCTGTAGCGTAGGTATGTTTTTTGGAATTTTAGAAGATTTCTTTTTATTCTTTTTCATTTCAACCCCTTTTGTATATTCCAATGTATATATTGAAGATAGTTTATAAAATTAAGCCCAGTTTCTGGGGCATAATTTTTTTCAGACATTTCAAAAAGCGGGCAGATAGTGAGAAATTATCTTTTTTCAGCTCTTTTGTATTTTGTTTGAGCTGCGTCAACATCTATCTGACTAAATATTTTATGTTCTAAGCCATAATTCAGAGCATCTCTATTAACAGGTACTCCATTTACTCCATGTCTTGTTACCATCTCTAAAGCATCTCTTGCTTCTGTTTGTTGATAAGCAAGCTGAGCATTGTCTACATCTGCTTGACCATATAACCCGTGTTCTAAGCCATAATTCAGAGCATCTCTATTAACAGGTACTCCATTTACTCCATGTCTTGTTACCATCTCTAAAGCATCTCTTGCTTCTGTTTGTTGATAAGCAAGCTGAGCATTGTCTACATCTGCTTGACCATATAACCCGTGTTCTAAGCCATAATTCAGAGCATCTCTATTAACAGGTACTCCATTTACTCCATGTCTTGTTACCATCTCTAAAGCATCTCTTGCTTCTGCTTCTAAGTTTTTTGCCATACATCCCCGAGAGATTTTGATTATTTAAACCTTTCTATTATTACTACTTTATAATTACATATAATCAATTATGTAACAAGAATCATAAAAAGTGTAATCCAGTATGTTATAAATTTAGCTTCACTTCGTCCAGTTATATAAAAATCTGTTGATGTAAATCCGAACGGATTTATGAGCGAGCTATTTTTACATTTTTCTAAAAATTATTCCATAGGTCTTCCAGACATTCTACTTCCCTGCGCGCCCTGAATCTGGCCCCCGAGTTCTGCGGGAAGCCTTGAGAATCCAGCACCGAAGGTTTCATAATGAATTCCAGGAAGCATTTGTCCAAAGCCGCTGAAATAACCCTGATAGAGACCTGCTGCCTGATTCCAGTAGGGAGCCATTTTCATTCCGTAAATAGGAGAGCCGACTGCCTCCAAAGTTTCCTGAAATGGTGGTGTTTTCCAATGTTGCCACCAGGCAGCTGCCTCGATGATTTTTCTTGCTTCAAACCCTTTTTTTCCGAGCTCTTTCATCATTTCTTTTAAAGGAACATTTCCCATTCCCATTGGAAGCTCTGTGTGCTCGAAGCCAAAATTATCTGAAAGATGAACATGCTTCAATAGAGGGGCGATTTTCTTTGTCTCCTCAATCAGATCTTCCTCGCTGTATCCAAATTTCCTGAGCATGTTTATGTGACCAACGTCCCATGTTGCACCTATGAGTTTTTCAGAAGGGACTATAAAAGAAAATTGTGAAAGACTAAATCTTCATAAAATTCT